>NZ_CP080025.1:1265000-1565000 GCF_020463795.1 Echinicola marina
TATTTGGAGGCCGGAAATAGGGTGGACTTGATCTTGGGTAGCTATGAATTGATCGATTTGCATCCCTACGCATTTGAGAAGATGAATAAATTTATCCCAGTGATTTTTACTTCTTCCAAACCTTTTGTCACTGAAAAAGCTTTCTCCTTGAATTGCCTGGACTTTATCAATGACAACCCCTCTGATGAGCGCCTTGCAAAGTCCTTTGAAAAATTCAAATCACTTTACCGGGCAGATAACAAACTGCACTTTAGTAAACAAATATTGGGTGCCACAGGAGCTAACCACCAGAAATCAAGGTTTTTGGTGAAATCTGGCGAACAACTTTTTTA
Organism: Echinicola marina; assembly: GCF_020463795.1. NCBI lineage: Bacteria > Pseudomonadati > Bacteroidota > Cytophagia > Cytophagales > Cyclobacteriaceae > Echinicola > Echinicola marina. Next base: position 1,265,333 of record NZ_CP080025.1, read on the forward strand.
TAAAAACCAAAACGACGTAGCATTCTTTCTTGCAGACAAAGGCCAAACCTATCTGATAGAAATGGGCTCCGGAAATCAATACCTGATCAATTATAAATTGATGGACCTGGAAGACCAACTTGACCCTGAGCAGTTTTTTAGGATCAACAGAGGGATCATTTTAAGTATAGAAGCGATAGGCACCATAAAAAAACATTTGAACAGCAGACTAAAAATCATCCCTAAAGTACCTTTTGAAGACGAACTAATCGTCAGCCGGGAAAAAGTAAGCAAATTTAAAAAATGGGTAAGCCAGTAAGCATCCTACTTACTGGCTTTTGTATTTTCCACAATTCATATTATTGATCTGCAAATTGTAATTTGACCAGATTGGCATAGAAACCACCCTCTTGAGTAGCCAAGACCTCATGGTTTCCTTCCTCTACTATTTCACCATCCTTCAACACATAAATCCTGTCCACCTTCCTAATGGTGGCCAACCTATGCGCAATAACAATGGTCGTCCTGTTCTTCATCAGTTCATCCAAAGCTGCCTGAACCAAAGCCTCAGACTCTGCATCCAATGAAGAGGTCGCCTCATCCAAAATCAAAATAGATGGGTCTTTTAATATGGCTCTTGCTATGGCTATCCTCTGCCTTTGGCCTCCTGAAAGCTTCACTCCCCGTTCACCCACAAGGGTATCCAGTCCCTCTGGAAACTTTCCTATAAACTGCCATGCATTTGCCTTTTTAGCAGCGTTAATGATTTCTTCTTCACTTGCATTTGGCTTTGCATAGGCAATATTCTCTCTAATACTCCCACCAAATAACAGAACCTCCTGGGGTACAATCCCAATATTTGAACGCAATTGTTTCAAGTTCCAATCCTTTATGGATTTTCCATCAATTTTGATCTCTCCAAAACGAATGGAATAAAACTTCATCAACAACTGAATAATGGTCGACTTACCCGCACCTGAATGGCCTGCCAAGGCAATTTTTTCTCCTGACCTGATCGAGAATTGAATGTCTTTCAATACCGCTGCGTCTGGACGGGTAGGATAATTGAAACTTACATTATTGAATTCCACATCCCCAGTAATACGAGCATCCTGATAATCTGCCAAAGACTCCTCAGGGGCTTCCTCCAAGATTTCAAGCACTCGCTCAGATGACCCAATAGCCTTTTGAACCTGACCATAAATATCTCCAAGCCCTGCAATAGAACCTCCAATGAAAGTCGTATAAAGTACAAATGAAACCAGATCTCCGATACTCATGGCTCCTGTGCTTACCATCATCGCACCATACCACATTACCGCCACGATACCTCCAAACAAAGCAAAGATGATAAAAGAGATAAACGCCCCTCTAAATCCTGCAGCTTTTAAGGCAACCTTCACCACCTTGTTCAATCCCTTTTCATACCTGGCAGACTCATAAGACTCCCCTGCAAAGGACTTTACCGTAGTAATCGACTGTAAGGTTTCTTCTACAATCACATTGGCATTGGCCAATTGATCCTGGGTTTCTTTAGATAACTTACGGATAAACTTCCCGAAGACCATAGCTATAATGACCAAAATAGGAAAAGTGGCCAACATAAACAAAGTCAACCTTGGCGTGGTGATAAAAAGAAAAACCGTACCTGCCAACAGCGTCACTATCTGACGGAACAATTCTGCAAGGGTAGTGGAAAAAGTGTCTTGTAATAAACTTACATCAGAAGTAATCCTACTGATCAGCTCCCCAGTCCTTCGCTTATCAAAGAAACTCATGGGCAAATTCACCAATCTACTATACAGCGATAAACGAATATCACGCATTGATTTTTCACTTACCTGGGCAAATAACCATACCCTAAAAAAGGAAAAAACACTTTGCACAAATAAAATCCCTATCAATACCAAAGCAATGATATTGATATCATTAAAAATCCATTCCTTACCTTGGGCCGTATCAATCAACTTACCCGCAACATAAGGAAATGCCAATAAGGTCAAACTGGAGAACAATAGGAAAAACAAGCCTGTAATAAATACGCCTTTATAAGGCAATACAAAGTTGAATATCCCTATCAGTTTGCGTAGGTTCTTCTTATTGAGCTTTCTTTTTTCGTGTTCTTCCAGCGCTTTTTTCTTCTTTGCCATAATTTGGTCGGGTGCTTATACATTTGCGGCTACAAATGTACATGATTTGGTTTACAATTGATAAAGTTCAGTAGATCAAAAGAAAATAGTATCCATAGGACGATTTCCTCATTAACCTACGCTCTAAGGTTTATTCTGGATGAACAACTTCCTTATTCTTTTGAATATTTTTTTCTCCTTTTCCCAAAAGAAATTAAACTGGCCAAACAGAAAGCCATAAAACAACAACATGATTTGATAAAGCGGCAAAACCAAAAGCAAATACAAAATGGTTTTCCAGACTCCACCTGACTCAGTATCCAATCCAAGCAAGTCAAATATCGGTCGCTTTATGAGTACTACTGAAAAACCGGTACAAGCAAATACCAACAGGACTAGCAGTACTTGCCATAGGCTTTTCAATTGCCATTTTTCTTGTAGTCGTCTTAAATAGCTTTGCTGACTCATAATTATATTATTCCCATCGAAATATTGGGTATTGCATATGTGCTGCTTCTTTCCATGGAGAATGTTCATAAACCCACCTTAATTGGGCCGCTCCATTATTGGCGAATGCGGCATCCTCGGATTTTTTCTTTTCCAAAGCAGCCCTAATCGCTGGGTTTTCCTTTAAGAATTTAGCCGCTAAATCTTCAAAAACATAGGCAGAGTAACCTTCCTTGGACTGGATAATGGTATCAAAATAGTTCCAAGCAAAAAAGCTATCTTCTGCTTCTGGCTCTAAAACCTCCATGATATAACCGTTGGCCTTCTGATCCATAGGTACAATCAAATCACCTGCCCTTAGTTTAACGGTTTTCTCTACTTTCTTCACCTTAATATTGGAATGCAGGTAATGCCCTTCATAAGGACTCGAGAGCGTTCCAAAATCTTCTATCATATACACTTGGACAGCCATGGTAGTGTCTGACTCCAATGCCTCCATGTTCACCTGATTACGTTTCAGGTTTGCAATCACTTTCTGCCATCCCTGAGGCACAATATAAGCTTTTGGCTTTTGGATCTTTTTGCTTGGTACAAAAGTGTCATAATACTCCACTTCCGTCTCAAATGGCTGGCTTCTATCATAGTACAACCTGGCCTGACCTGATATTTCACTGGCTCTATAGCCCGACTTGAATCCCAAAAATTCAATCTTTCTGGGGTTTTCCTTCAGCAATTGATAGTTAAAATCAAAAGTGTCTTGCTCCATTTCGGCCATTCTATCCGCCTCGACTGCCTGTACTATTTTTTTAGCATCCTTTTCTAATATAGTAAAATAGGATTGGAAAAGAGCGCACATGCTTTCTACTCTTTGCTTATAAGTCTTGAGCATATGCGCCTCAGGTACATAGCTGATCGTATGGAAAAGAGAGGTATAGCCACTACTGTATCTTGGTGAATCCTTAAATTGGTCCCAACCTTTTTCAGGAACATCTCCCCAGACATTCACATAGGGCACCAATGGAAAACCTCTTTGCTTCATCTCCTTATACAAACCGGGACTGAGGACTTCATGCATATATTTTCCTGCTTCACCGCCCAACATATTGTGTTGTGTCTCAATCAGGGTCATCACATGCTGGTAGTCCGCCCCATTACTGGTATGGTTATCCAAAAACACATGAGGAGAAAGCCAATGAAAAATCTCCTGAAAACTCGCTGAATTTTTTGTATCCGTTTTAATAAAATCCCTATTCAAATCATAGTTTTGGGCATTCCCTCTAAAACCATGTTCTTCAGGACCTTCCTGATTGACGCGGGTAGTGGAATTTCTATTGAGATGGCCGCCAATATTATAAACTGGAACCAAGGCCAACACCATATTATTGGACCATTTTTCCTTTTTTAGTAAAATATCCCTCAAATACATCATCGAAGCATCTATCCCCATTGGCTCACCAGGATGAATGCCATTATTAACAAAAATGACCAAGCGGTTTTCAGCCTTCCACCTTTCAGGGCTAAAGTCTTTCTTGGGATCATAAATCACCAAATGCAAAGGCTTTCCCGAATCAGTCGGCCCCATGGTTTTGATCTGCACGTCCTCAAAATCTTCAGCAAGCAACTGATAATATTCGATGATTTGAGCATATTCTGGCGTTTGGGTGCCCTTGGATCTTTCAAATTGAGTAATGTACTTATCCTGGCCAAAGGCAGGAGATACCAAGGCTACTATAGATAGCAATAGGCTAAATTTGTTCATACGGGTTGATTTGATTTTTCAATTTGGTCGCAAGATAAACAATCTGGAATGAAGCGGTAGTCCTAATTGGTCATTTGGGTAAGTACAAAGGTTTCATGTTCTCTAAAAAACCCTGGGTCCGAATAGTGTACAAAAAAAGCCATCCGCTTGGGCGGATGGCTTTCATTTTACCACTGAAACAACTCATCATTGAGTCGCTGCAAAGCTTCATTTTTGAATTTGGTATCTATCAGGATAGAAACATTGTTTCTGCTACCTCCATAGGAAACCATTCTTAATGGAAAATCCACCAAAGCATCCATTACTTCTTTGACCATGCCGGTGTTTTCAGCAATCATATTTCCCGCTACACAGATAATGGTTTGTCCATAGTCTACTTCCGTATTTCCAAATTTCTCCAATTCCATGATAATATCCTTCAAGTGGCTATCATCATCAATGGTCACAGATACGGCTACCTCCGAAGTGGTGATCATATCGATTGGCGTTTTGTACTTTTCAAAAATTTCAAACACCTTTCTCAAAAAGCCATAGGCCAACAGCATACGGCTGGATTTGATTTTCACTGCAATGATGCCATCTTTTGCTGCAATGGCCTTCACACCTTTTCCTGTTTCTTCCGCAGTAATCGTGGTACCTGCTGCCTCAGGCTGCATGGTATTCAATAATTTGACTGGGATATTGTAATTTTGAGCTGGCCAGATGGAAGCGGGATGAAGGATCTTAGCTCCGAAATAAGCCAATTCAGCAGCTTCATCAAATGATAGTTGCGCAATAGGACGAGTTTTGTCCACCACTCTAGGATCATTATTGTGCATCCCATCGATATCTGTCCAGATCTCTACCACATCAGCTTTAATAGCTGCACCGATTAGAGAAGCCGTATAATCACTTCCTCCTCTTTTGAGGTTGTCCACCTCATTTCTATGGTTTTTACAGATATATCCTTGCGTCACAAAAATTGCATCCTTTTCATAGTTTTTAAGAATGCTTTTCAACCTATCACTGATCTTACCGAGCTCAGGTTCATGGTTTTCATCTATACTCATAAACTCCAGTGCAGGCAAGAAGATCGCCGGAATATCTTTCTCTTCTAAAAGGGTGTAGAATAGCTTGGTGGACAAAAGCTCACCTTGGGCCAGTATATCCCTGTTGATGGCTTCATTAAAAGAAATTTTGAGGATAATATTTAAAAACTCAAAATGCTCTTTAATGATTTTCTCTGCTTTTTTCTGTCCAGCTTCCGTTTCTAGGAGCTGTTTATAAAACTCCAAGTAATGTGCATGCAAAGCGTCTATACGCTCCTTTGCTAAATCCTTATTTCCCTCTGCCAGTGCATCACCAATACCCACCAAGGCATTAGTTGTACCTGAAAGGGCTGACAAAACGACAATTTTCCTTTCATTGGTTCTGGTAATCAGGTCTTTTACCTGATGCATTCTTTCGGGTTTACCTACAGAGGTCCCCCCAAACTTCATGATTCTCATAGGATCTGTTGATGTATGTTAATGGTTTGTTTTGTTCTTGTAAATTTAGAAACCTAGCATTTTAATGGCCGTAATAGCGGCCTCATCACCTTTGTTTCCATGCTTTCCGCCAGCCCTGTCCAAGGCTTGCTGGTGGGTATTCGGTGTCAAGACCCCAAAGATCACGGGTTTATTAAACTTCAATCCAACATTAGTGATTCCATGGGCCACCGCATCACAGATGAAATCAAAATGCTTGGTTTCTCCTTGGATCACACAGCCCAAGCAGATCACCGCATCAATTTCCTCCACCTCTGCCAACCACTGTGCGCCCAGTGTCAGCTCAAAAGAACCAGGAACATTCTTTCTATAGATATTTTCTTTTTTGGCACCATGAGATCTCAAAGTCTCTATTGCGCCTTCGTATAGTGACTCGGTTACCTCCTCGTTCCATTCAGAAACGACGATCCCAAATCTTTTATCGCTGATGTCTTGAATATTTTTGCCTGAATGTTGGCTTAAGTTTTTAAGTGAAGTTGCCATCTTTATTTTATTAAGCTGTTTTCTTTTGGTATAAACACAAAAAAAGTAAGACCTTTTGGGCCTTACTCTTCAATATGCTGTAATTCTATAGGCATTAATTCGAAGCAAGACCCTCTAAACGAGCCTTGTGCTTTCGTGCCAATGTGTATTCGTATGAATCCGGGTAATTGTTTTCAATTTTCCCATAAGCACTTATTGCCTTTTCAAGCTGGCCTGCTGCTTCGTAAGCAATGGCCAATTTGTTCAAGTAAATAGGTGTAAAGAACTTATTTTCTTTGTAAGCAGCAGCTTTTTCGTATGCAGTGATCGCACTGTTAATATTGTCCAACTCGATATAAGCATCTCCCAATAGTGCATAAGCTTTCGCCTGCACAAAGAAATCTTCAGATGAAAAATCTTCCAAATGATCAACGGCCTTTTGGAACTCTCCATTTTGAAGGTAGATAGAGCCGGTATAGAAATGTGCCAAATTAGCAGCATTGGTACCACTGTACTCATCTATGATTTTCAAGAAACCATCATTCACCCCGTCACCGTTAAGTGCGTAGTCCAAGCTGTCCTGCTCAAAATAATAAACTGCCTGGAACATCTCTCCTTGAGCTTTCTTGTCTTTATTGGCAGTGTTAAACTGGAAATACAAAATGCCTGCGATCGCGATGATCCCTACGATAAGTATTCCTCCTACCAATCGGGAATTCTTTTTCAAGAAAACCTCTCCCCTACCTAAACTTTCAGCAATCGCTTCTGGGTTTTCAAGTAGCTCATTATGTTCTTCTTGAGCTGCCCCCTTTTTTATCTCTTTCTTAACCATTATTATAAAATTTCAGTCGCAAATATAACGGTTTTAGTTTATTCGCAAACTATCATAAAAAAAGTCAGCCAAATGAATCAAATAATTCATACTGAAGGCTGACTTTTTATTTATACCATAGTTTATTCCATTACAAAAGGATAGTCCTCTTGCATATAAACATCTTCGAATGCTTTTTGTCCGTCAGGCCATGGCGACTCTTCAGCAAATTTAACAGCATCAGCCACTTGCTTCTTCACCCTTGCATCTATTTCTTTGATTTCCTCATCAGACAAAATGGAATTATCAATGATGGTCTTTTTAACCTGTTCAACTGGATCCTTTGCCTTATATGATTCCACTTCTTCACGGGTTCTGTATTTCTGCGGATCGGACATTGAATGCCCCTTATATCTATAAGTTCTAAATTCCAATAGGGTAGGGCCATCTCCTTTTCTTGCTCTTTCAGCTGCCTCAGAAACGGCCTCATGGACAGCTTCTACATTCATGCCATCAACAGCAAAAGAAGGCATATCATAAGATTCACCAATGGTAGAAAGATCATCTACGTTTGAAGAACGCTTCACAGAAGTCCCCATGGCATAACCATTGTTTTCAATTACAAAGATCACCGGAGTCTTATAAAGCATGGCCAAGTTAAAAGCCTCATGAACGGCACCTTGTCTAACGGCACCATCCCCCATATGACAAATACATAGGTTCTTGGTTCCTTTGTATTTTTCGGCAAATCCGATTCCAAGTCCCATAGGCACTTGGGCACCCACGATACCATGACCTCCCATAAAGTTTCTTTCTTTATCGAAGATGTGCATAGAACCGCCCTTACCTTTGGTAGTACCAGTAGCCTTACCAAATAGCTCGGCCATTACTGCTCCTGGGTCAGTACCCAATCCTAGTGGATGAGCATGATCACGGTAAGCAGTAATCCACTTATCGTCTTTTTCTAGGGCTGTGATCGCACCGGCAGCACAAGCTTCCTGTCCTATATATAAGTGACAAAAACCTCTGATTTTTTGTTGGCCGTACAATTGACCAGCCTTTTCTTCAAACCTCCTCATGAGCAACATGCTCTCATACCAATAAGCATAGGTATCTTTGGAGTATTTTACTTTGGATTTAGTGGTTGTCGAACTCTTTTTCGCCATATCGTTATTTATAAAATATGCATTTTTCGGGGCTCAAATATAAATAAGTATTCATTGATTAGCAAAGTCTTTTACGATTCTGAAAAAGGAAATAGGGAATTTAGGGCCTGTTTTCAATATCACTCCCTTGAAAGGCATATAAGTGTTGATCACATGAGTCCTATAAGTGTCCTAAGATTCAGGCTAGTCCCCCTTCTTTTGCATAAAATCGGGAAAACCACTTTCTGTCCAGCCAATAACCCTGGCTCTGGTGGCCCTATTAGGGTCTTGCAATTCCTGCCCCTGAATCTCTTTATAATCCCGTGCATGGTATATCATGACTACAGATTCTCCATCTTCCGCTGTGGTAAAGGAATTATGCCCCGGGCCATACCTGTCTACATCTTCATTTGAATAAAATACCGGTCCGGGAGATTTGTGCCAGTTATTGATATTCAATAGATCGGCATCCTCGTCAATCCATAGCAGCCCCATGCAATAATTATCATTGGTGGCACTTGCCGAATATGTCACAAAGATTTTTCCGTTTCTTTTAATGACTGCAGGGCCTTCATTGACATTATATTTCACTCTTTCCCAATCAAACTCCGGTTCAGTCAAAACCACCTCAGGGCCTTTTAAAGTAGTAGGATCCTGCATTTCGGACATCACCAAGCCCGTACCATGTTGACCGCCACGAACATTTTGTGCCCAAATCATATAGCGTTTGCCTTTATGCTCAAAGCTGGTAGCGTCCAGTGAAAATGAATCTATATCAGTCATGATCTTTCCTTCTTCTTTCCACTCACCCTTTGTAGGATCCTCAGAAGAATTGGACAGGGCCCACATCCTGATATTCCAGATATTCTCGGCTTCTCCTGCGGCAAAATAGATATACCATTTGCCATCTATCTTGTGCAATTCTGGCGCCCAAATATGATGGCCCATAACACCTTTTTCATGCTTCCGCCAAACTACTTTTTCTTCTGCATCTTTTAAGCCATTGATGGTTTTGGCCTTTCGAATGACAATGCGGTCATACTCAGGTACAGTCGCAATCAAAAAATAAGTACCATCACCTGTTTTATATACCCAAGGATCGGCACGTTGCTCAGCAATGGGATTGTTAAAGCTTACTTCCTGAGAGAATAGAGGAATGGAAATTACCAAAGTCAGTAAAATGCTCAAGCATATCTTCTGTAAATACTTCATGGGGTTATTTTGTTTATCAATGTAAATCTAACGATCTGTAAGATCAGATGTAAATTTAGTGTATTTTTGACATTTAAAAAGCTTTTCAATACAAATCCTCCTCTAAAAGTGCCAGACGACACAAACTTATTTTCATCTTCAGGACATAAAAAATACAATTCATAAGTTTCCCTTTAAAAAAACCGCCTTCTCCTTACATTTGTATATTCAACCAAATCAAGTCATCTCTATATATGCACCTCAAAAGCCTTCAGTTGATTCAGTTCAAGAACTACCAAAAGGCGAAAGTGACTTTTTCTGAGGAAATCAATTGTTTTCTGGGTATCAATGGCAGTGGCAAAACCAACCTACTGGACGCTATCCATTACCTCTGCCTGACAAAAAGCGCCTTCAATGCCGTGGACGCCCAAAACATCCAGCATGAGCAAGGCTTTTTCTCCATGAAAGGGGCATTCGAAAAAGCCGGAAAACCCATAGAAATCCAGTGTATATTGGAAGCAAAAAAGAAAAAGCAAATCCTTAATAATGGCAAGGCTTATGACAAAATGAGTGAGCACATAGGATTGCTACCAGTGGTCTTGATTGCTCCTGATGATACGGCATTGATCAAGGAGGGGAGTGAGGAAAGGAGAAAATTCTTTGACAGCATGCTTTCCCAACTGGACAGAAACTACCTTGTCAAATTGGTTCGCTACCAGCATTTTTTAAGGCAAAGAAATGCCCTGATCAAACAGCTGTCAGAGCAGAGCAGCTGGGACAAGAACATCCTGGAGCCTTATGATTTAGAACTGATCAATTTATCCCAACGGATTTACGAGGAGCGCAAAGCCTTTATCCGGCGCTTCAAACCCCTATTGCTGCATCATTATGCAGAAATTTCAGGCCAACGTGAAGCAGTGGAGATTCGCTATGAAAGCCAATGTGCTAAAGACGATTTTGAGGGTCATTATTATAATAGTCTCCAAAAGGATTTGATCTTAAGACGAACGAATGTTGGAGTTCACAAAGATGATTTTGTGTTTGAAATCGATAGCTATCCCTTAAAAAAATTCGGCTCACAAGGACAGCAAAAATCCTTTCTGATAGCACTTAAATTAGCACAGTTTCAGGTATTCAAGGAAGAAACAGAAACCAAACCAATCCTTCTTCTGGACGATATTTTTGACAAACTTGATGATTATCGAATTGCCAAAATGATGGAACTAGTCGCCAATCATGAATTTGGCCAACTCTTTATTACTGACGCCAGACCAGAAAGAACCAAAAATATCCTCAAGAATATCGATGCTAACGTTGCCTATTTTGATATTGAAAAGGGAAACATCGAAAATAAGACAAAAGACTTTTAACCTTCACTTTGTATCCAACATTTTACGCCCTATATCTAGGTTGTCGCGACAGCTTTGCTGTGCGACGGTAAAATCTGAGCTTTTAGCTCTTTTCTCAGTCTATCCACAGCACAACAGCCCTATGAAATAAGGGGTAAAACTCAAGAATAAAGACCTTAGACCTATCTTATGTCTTACTTCTAGCGTCTAAATCTAACCTGCTATTTACCAAAACCAACCGGATTCAAATTATTCATGTTTCTTAAAATCCATGCTTGTCGCTTATAGTTATAGGCAGTAGGTCTAGCGGGGGACCAACGTAAGGGATTGGGCAAAACGGCTGCGATCATCGCAGCCTCATTTCTGCTGAGATCGGCTGCTGATTTCTGGTAATAGGCTTGGGCGGCAGCTTCTACACCATAAATCCCATCTCCCATTTCTATGACATTTAGGTAGACTTCCAGGATTCTCTCTTTGGACCAAATCAATTCTATCAATACCGTAAAATAAGCCTCTAAGCCCTTTCTCAGGTAATTTCTTCCAGGCCATAAAAACACATTTTTTGCCGTTTGATTAGAAATGGTGCTTCCTCCGCGAAGGCGCTTCCCGGCTTCATTTTCCTCCAAAGCTTCTTTTATGGCCTCCATATCAAAACCATGATGTTCTAAAAACTTCTGATCTTCTGAAGCCACTACCGCTTGGGGCATATGCCTGGAAATCACCTCCATGGGCACCCAAGTCTTCTCAAGCTTAACTTCCCTTTTTTCATCTTGGGACTGCTCAAACACCCTGATAAGCATCAGGGGAGTAATATAAATCGGGACAAAGCGATATACCACGGTAAGACCTATGGACAGGACAAAGAACCAAATAATGATCTTAGCTAAAAATCGAAATAATTTTCTCATACCATTTTGAACAATCCAAACGAATTTAAGCCAAAAGTCAAATTTCCAAAAAAGTTATTGGCCCAAAAACGAAAAGACTAATGCCCAAGGGCATTAGTTCTCATCTTCTTCCTCAAGGTTTTCAAACTGCGAAAGATCGTAGGTCTCCGCAGCTAAATAGTGAGGGTAAATTCTCAAATGTTGTTGTTTTACCTCTTCGGTCAGCGCCTTTCTGAATCCTTCAATATTACTTCCGTCTTGGGCTGCCATAAATACCGGTTCAATACCCGTCTTTTTCATATAAACTTTCTTGAGTTTGTCCAGATCAAGGAAATTGGCTTCCTCCACTTCCAGCTCAGTCATATGCATCAACTCTTCCTCTGAAGGCATTTTCGGAACTAAATCCACTTTGTTGAAAACCAGCAAAACGGGCTTGTCACCAGCTCCCAGTTCATTAAGCGTTTGATTGACCACTGCAATATGATCTTCAAAACTCGGATGGGAAATATCTACTACATGCACCAATACATCCGCCTCTTTGATTTCCATCAAGGTAGATTTAAAGGATTCAATAAGGTGAGTAGGAAGCTTACGGATAAAACCTACTGTATCTGAAAGCAAAAATGGAATTTGATCCAAAACGACTTTTCTTACAGTGGAATCCACTGTGGCAAAGAGTTTATTTTCCGCCAAAACCTCAGACTTCGTGACCAAGTTCATCAGGGTACTTTTTCCCACGTTAGTATATCCTACCAAAGCTACACGAACGATTCCCTTTCTGCCTTTTCGCTGGGTCTCTCCTTGTTTCTCGATTTTCTTCAACTTTTCTTTGAGTTGTGTAATCTGGTTACGTATCATCCTCTTATCGGTCTCGATCTCTTTCTCACCGGCACCGCCACGAGTAGCAGTCCCCCCTCGCTGACGTTCCAAGTGTGTCCACATCCTGGTCAGTCTCGGCAATAAGTACTGGAACCTTGCCAATTCCACTTGGGTTTTCGCTTGGGCAGTTTGGGCCCTATTAAGGAATATATCCAAGATCAACAAGGAACGGTCATACACCTTTACCTTAAGCTCATTTTCCAGGTTTCTCATTTGGGATGGAGAAAGGTCATCATCAAAAATCACCATGTCCACCTCGAAGTGCTTAATATAAGCCTGTATTTCCTCCAGCTTGCCCGATCCCACAAAACTCCTGACATCTGGCTTCTCCAATCGCTGTGTAAAGCGATAAACCTCCTTGGCACCCAATGTCTCTGTCAAAAAGGCCAACTCATCCAAATGTTCTTCTACCTCATGTTCTGATTGATTTTGCCTGATCAAGGCCACCAATACGGCCGTTTCCTCCACGGGAGCGGTTTCAATCAGTTTTTTTAATTTTCTTGTATATTTACTCATTCAGAATGCTTATTTCTGTGCTGCAATTTTAGCTATAATAATTTAACATTTACACGAACCATTTAAAAGAAATAGGCTTTAAAATAGTTCCGCATTACGTACTTAGGGGATATATAACAACGAAAAACACATTTCCATTCACAGCAAATCTCTAAATTATTTTGTATAAAATTAGTCTACTAAATAGAAAGAATGGAAATTTACAACTTGCTATAGTTAATTGACGATTTTAAACATGGAAATTAGAAGTACACCCATTCAGGATGTATATGAAATTTATCCCAAGGTCTTTAATGATGCCAGAGGGTATTTCTTGGAGACTTACCGGGAAGATTTATTGGCCGAAAAAGGCATCAATACCCGCTGGGTACAAGACAACCAATCTTTTTCAGTTGCAGGAACGGTCAGGGGGCTACATTTTCAGCATGCGCCATTTGCGCAAGCTAAGCTGGTAAGGGTCATCACAGGGAAAGTTTATGATGTTGCCGTGGACCTCAGAAAAGATTCACCTACATTTGGCCAATACCATGGCGTAATTCTCGACAGTGCCCAGCACAATTTATTATATGTGCCAGAAGGTTTTGCCCATGGCTTTTCGGTTTTGGAAGATGCTGTGTTTTCCTATAAATGCTCCAGTTTTTACAGCAAGAAAAGTGAAGGAGGCATTATCTGGAATGATGAATCTTTGGATATTGACTGGATGGTGGGCTCTCCGATAATTTCTGAAAAGGATTTGTTGTTACCCACATTAGAAAAATTTAAACAACAAACTGGAGGAGGTTTGTAAGCATATGGGATTACTCGATTTATTCAAAAACAAAAAAATGGAACCTTTATCTTTAGACTGGATGGCAGTGGACATGCACTCCCATCTTATCCCAGGAATAGATGATGGAGCCAAAACTTTGGATGAATCAGTAGCCATGGTCAAAAGACTCAAAAATTTTGGTTTGAGAAAGCTCATCACCACACCTCACGTGATGACTGAATTTTACAAAAACACGCCTGAAATCATCTCGGAAGGGCTTGAAAAACTACAGAAAGCCTTAATTAAGGAAGCTATAGACATTGAAATTGAAGCTGCAGCTGAATATTATCTGGACGAGGTGTTTATGGAAAAAATCAATAATGGGGAGCCCCTTCTTACTTTCGGTGACAACCATGTCCTGATTGAAACAGGATTTATCAATAAACCCAGAATGCTCCAAGAGACCTTATTTGCCCTAGAAACGAAAGGATATAAACCTATATTTGCCCATCCCGAACGCTACCTTTACCTTCACCAAGACCCTCAATTACTGGATTCCCTGATTGACAAAGCGGTGACCTTCCAGATCAATCTTCTTTCACTTACCGGTTATTACTCCAAACCGGTCAAAACTCTTGCAGAAAAACTTATAGATCGAAATGCTGTTAAATTTGTAGGCACTGACTGTCATAATCACCGCTACTTGGACAGTTTGGAAAAGTTGCCCTCAAGTAAGTATTATGAAAAACTAAGTGCTTCTAAAATAGCCAATAACCAATTATGAAAATATTAATCACAGGCATCACAGGTCTATTTGGCAGTTACCTTGCCAAAGAATTCTTTGAAGAAGGTGAAATCCATGGATTAAAAAGGCCGAAAAGCAACACGGATCAATTGGGAGCACTTGCAGAAAAGATCATTTGGCATAATGGAGATATCAATGATTTTCAATCGCTAGAGGAAGCATTCGAAGGGATGGACCTCATTATCCATTCAGCAGGCCTGGTGTCATTTGACAATAAAGATAGAGAGAGCTTGTTGAAAGTCAATCATGAGGGTACGACCAATGTAGTCAATGTGATGCTGGACCAAGGTATTAAAAAGATCATCCATGTCAGTTCTGTGGCGGCTATTGGGAGAGATCCAGAGCAAAGACTCATCGGTGAAGACCATAAATGGGTGGACTCTCCCTGGAACACACCTTATTCCATTTCCAAGTATTATTCGGAATTGGAAGTTTGGCGTGGCGTGCAGGAAGGGCTGGAGGCCATAGTGCTCAATCCTTCCATCCTATTGGCCAAAATGAACGAAAGAAGCAGCAGCACTGGGCTATACGAATATGTCCAAAAGGAAAACTCATTTTACCCCTTGGGCGACATCAATTATATCGATGTCAGAGATGCAGCCAAAATCAGCTTGGAATTGTTCCAAAAGGGACATTGGGGAGAGCGTTTCATCCTCAATAACAAATCCACGACCTATCAAATGTTTTTCAAAGAAATGGCCGCGGTAATGGAAAAAAAAGCACCCAATATTCCAATCAAGGATTCAATGATTCCCCTAGCCAGCCTATTGAGCAAAATTGCTGGCTTGTTTGGCAAAAAGGGCATCGTCAACAAGCAAACCAGTCGACTGGCGCAGCAACAAATAAGATTTGACAACACTAAAATCAAATCAGTCCTAAACCCTCAGTTTTCCGAACTAAAGGAAACCTTTAAATGGGCATTGAACGAAAAATAATTCAAATTCGTTAGATCGAATATTATAAAGCCAAAGTATTAAAAAGTCAAAAAATATTTTCATTGGCTATTTGTGCTACCAATTAAATTGGTATCTTAAATTTAAATTCAAAACGACGCACATGACTGGAGATTTTGAACACGATAGGGAAGAAGAAAGGGCATTGGTAGAGCGGTTTGAGAACTCCCTAAAAGCCAACTTGGACCTCTTCTTTGATGAAGAGGAACTGGAAGACATCATCCGTTTTTATTTTGATACACAAAAATTCAAAAGAGCCCTAAAAGCCAGTCAGATAGCCCTGGAGCGATTTCCCTTTTCTTTGGAAATCAAGTTGCTTCATGGACAATGCCTGATCTTCAACGATGAATTGGAAGAAGGTTTGGAGATGTTGGAAAACCTTAACAACCTCTCTCCCAATAATGAGGAAGTCATTTTGGCACTTTCCAATGGTCTTTTGCTTAACGGAAGTATCAAAGAGGCCATACAGCTGTTAGAAGACTTTCTTCCAATGGCTGAAGACAAAGCAGAAGTCCATTATTCATTGGGCAATTTTTACCGTGCAGAAAACAATAACGAAAAGGCCATCTACAATTATAAAGAAGCAGTAAAACTCAAAATCAACCATGAGGATGCCTTATTCCAACTGGCCATGATTACTGAGGAAGAAGGTTCATTTGATGAAATCCTACAGTTTTATCAAGAGTTTATTGATCAGGATCCTTACAGTGCAGGTGCATGGTACAATCTGGGGGTCGTATATAACCGTCTTGGCCGCTTTGAGGAAGCCATTGAAGCCTATGATTATGCTTTGATCATTGATGAGTCCTTTGCCTCAGCCTATTTCAATATGGGCAATGCCCTGATGAACACCAAGCAATATGAAAAAGCGCTGGAGGCTTATCAGAACACCATCAACTGTGAGGGAGCCAATTCAGAAAACTGCTGCTATTTGGCAGCTGCCTATGAAAAGCTGGATCAGGTAGACCAAGCTTTCAAATATTTCAAGAAATCCGCCAAATTGGATCCGGAATATGATGATGCCTGGTTCGGTCTAGGAATGTGCATGCTCAAAAAAGACAAATATTTCGAGGCCATCCATTATTTCAAAAAGGCCCTGAAAATATCAGCTGTAAATGCCAACTATTGGGTAGGACTGGCAGATGCTGAGTACCACTTGGGCAACCTACAGTCCAGTTCAGAAGCTTATGAAGAAGCCATTAACCTAGAACCTGGGCTAATGGAGACCTACGTTAACCTCTCCATAATATATTTTGATCAAAATCGATTTGAAGAAGCCATTGATGTCCTAAAAGAAGGAATGGACGAGCTTCCGGAAGAATCAGAGCTCTATTATCGACTAGTAGTTTATCTAATAAAAACAGGTAAATACAAAGAAGCCTTTTCATATTTAGAAAATGCATTAACTTTGGATTTTGAACGACATGAGCTGTTATATGAACTGATGCCAGAAGTAAAACATCAGAAAGCCATATATAAGATCATCGCTCAATACAAAGAAGGATTATAAGCCGAATACTATTTACCTTAAAAATTAGAGAATGAATTACGTGCTGAAGAATGTGCCCGTACGTACAGAAAAACCACGAACGACAGGATACACCATGGCCATGGACAAAGGTCTTAGCCTAAGAGAAGTAGAAGATTTTATAGATTCCTGTGGAGATTATGTAGATATTGTGAAGCTTGGTTGGGCAACTTCTTATGTTACTAAAAACCTCACACAAAAACTTCAGATATACAAAGACGCCGGTATCCCAGTTTATTTTGGAGGTACGCTTTTTGAAGCCTTTGTGATCAGAGATCAGTTTGAGGATTATCGAAAGGTTTTGGACAAGTTTGACTTGGCATACGCGGAGGTTTCTGATGGATCCATCACTTTGGACCACCAGAAAAAATGTGAATATATCAATATTCTTTCTAAGGATGTTACCGTTCTTTCAGAAGTAGGTTCCAAAGATGCCGCAAAAATCATCCCTCCTTATAAATGGATCGAACAGATGCAAAAAGAGCTGGATGCTGGTGCTTGGAAAGTCATCGGTGAATCCAGAGAAGCAGGTAATGTGGGACTGTTCCGTGATTCAGGAGAGGTAAGACAAGGTTTGGTAGAAGAGATCCTGACTAAAATTCCTGAGGAAAAAATCCTTTGGGAAGCTCCTCAGAAAGCGCAACAAGTTTGGTTTATCAAATTATTGGGCAGCAATGTGAACCTTGGAAATATTGCCCCTAATGAGGTAATTCCTTTGGAAACAATTAGGCTAGGATTAAGAGGTGATACTTTTGACCACTTTCTAGACCTAGCAAACATATAAAAAACATAAGCGACTGATCAGCAACTCGGTCGCTTTGGTTTTTATTTCCCCTTGTTCTCCATGAAGCATTTGAAAAATCATATTCTCACTTTTCTCAAAGGAATGGGAATGGGAGCAGCAGATATTGTCCCTGGTGTGTCCGGTGGTACCATAGCCTTGATTACGGGCATCTATGAAACCCTGCTGGACAGCATTAAATCAGTGGACATGGAAGCCCTACGGCTCTTATCCAAATTCCAGATCAAAGCGCTTTGGAAACATATCAATGGCTCCTTCCTGGGAGCTCTCTTGCTGGGAATATTCACCAGTATCTTCACGCTTTCCAAGCTGATCACCTTCCTCATGGATGAGCACCCCATTCCATTATGGTCTTTTTTCTGTGGATTGATCATCATCAGCTCCATTATGATTCTAAGGGATATCAAGCGATGGAACTTTATCGTCTTTTTGGCCATTCCATTAGGAGCAGGACTGGCTTATTGGATCACAGGGCTAAATCCGGTGAGCTCACCAGATGCCATTTATTTCACTTTCATCGCAGGAGCCATTGCCATTTGTGCCATGATCCTTCCCGGTATCTCCGGAAGCTTTCTATTATTGATTCTCGGAAAATACGAAGTGATTTTAGAAGCTGTAAACCAGAAAGATGTACTTACTTTGGCTATATTTTCCGCTGGATGCATTGTAGGACTCTTGTCTTTCTCAAGGCTGATCTCATGGTTACTGAATAATTATCATTCACTGACCATTGCAGCACTTTCTGGCTTTATGCTGGGGTCGATCAATAAAATCTGGCCTTGGAAAGAAGTCCTGAGCTATAGAATATCTAGTAGTGGGGAACAGAAACCCTTTATTACCGAAAATATTTGGCCGCATCATTACCTCGCTGTAACTGGGGATGAACCCAAGTTCTTTATCGGTTTGTTAGCGTTTCTTTTCGGGATTATCTTAGTGATAGGGTTAGAAAGAACAGCATATTACTTAAAAGGAAAATGAGAAAATTCGGACTTATCGGTTATCCATTAAAGCATTCTTTTTCGAAGAAATATTTTACTGAAAAATTTGAAAAGGAAAACATCAGTGCTTGTCAGTACGAATTATACGAATTGGACAGTATTGATAAAGTTCCTGATTTGATCAAAAACAACCCTGACTTGGAAGGGCTGAATGTAACCATCCCTTACAAAGAACAGGTTATTCCTTTTTTGGATGAGCTAGACCCAAGCTGTAAAGCTATTGGGGCAGTGAACTGTATCAAAATCAAGGATGGCAAGCTTATCGGTTATAATACAGATTATATCGGTTTTAAGGAATCACTTGAGATTTGGCTTGGAGATAGCAAGGGTATTCAAGGCTTGGTTCTGGGAACAGGAGGAGCTTCCAAAGCAGTAAAACAAGCCCTAAAAAACCTAAATATTCCATACAAAATGGTCTCAAGAACTGCCAATGCAGAAAATGGCACCATTTCTTATGAGGACCTGATCAAGAATGAAAAACTTCTTCAGGAATATCATCTCATCATCAATACCACACCATTGGGTACTTTTCCCAATACAGAGGAGATGCCTGATATCCCTCTTAGCCAAATAGGCAGAGAGCATAAAATATATGATCTGGTATACAATCCAGAAAAAACCTTCCTAATGCGGTCCACCGAAGCCCGCAGTGCAGCAGTGAAAAATGGACTGGAAATGCTCCACCTTCAGGCAGAAGCTGCCTGGAAAATCTGGAATTGACAGATTTCACCTATTTCACATTTTATTTATCTTACTGTTCTAACCTCTACTCCTGCGTTTGGCATAGAAGGAACTGAGTTGCTTATGAAATAGCGGCTAGGCTTTTTTTGGTCCAAAAAGTCAGGATTTGAGATGCTGCCCTCTACCAAAGAAAAGCAGTAGGACAAATCAAAACATAATAATTATGTATTGGAAAAAACTATCGCACGAGGAAGTAAAAAAAGCCGTATTTGATGCTTTGGCAGAAAACCATGACTATAGGGGACAAACCCCAGCTCTAGGTGTACCAGGGACCTATTTGGACACCACAGAATTCTATCACGACGCTCCTTTTCTAAAGGATGCCCCATTTATGTCCGTCATGGTCAATAATCCAAATCATATCGGCATTCATACTTTGAAGGAAGAATCTGTATTGGACCTCTTTAAAGGCACCCAAAGAATCGAAAGGGACTTGATCAATTTGGTGGCGGAAGAAATCTTTGCAGGCGAAAAAGGTCAACAAGATGGTTATGTCGCCACTGGAGGGACTGAGGCCAATATTCAGGCCATGTGGGTTTATAGAAACTACTTTCGAAATGAATTCGACGCCAAAACAGAGGAAATAGCCGTTGTCTATTCACAAGACTCCCATTATTCCATGCCTAAAGGTGCTAACTTATTGAACCTTCATAATATCATCTTGGAAGTGGACGAGGAGACAAGACAAATCAAGCAAGAGTCCCTTGAGCAAAAAATTGAAGAGGCTAAAGCTGCAGGGTATAAATATTTCATTATTGTAGCCAATCTTTCTACCACCATGTTTGGCTCGGTAGATGATGTGGATCTATTGGGCGATTTCTTTACCACAACTAACCTACAGTTCAGAATCCATGTGGACGCAGCTTATGGAGGCTTTATTTATCCCTTTACCAATGAAAACAGCGCCTTCACCTTCAAAAATCCTTATATTACTTCCATTACCAGTGATGGACATAAAATGCTGCAAACGCCATATGGCACAGGCCTTTTCTTGATCAGGAAAGGCTACATACACCATGTCTGTACCCAAGAGGCACAATATATCCCTGGTAAGGACTATACCCTCAGTGGCTCTAGGTCTGGCGCAAATGCTGTATCCATGTGGATGATCCTCAAAATCCACGGCTCAGAAGGCCTCAAATACAAAATGGCCTCCCTATGCGACCGTACTGAAAGAATCTGCAAAAAGCTGGAAAGAATGGGAGTGGAGTATTTTAGGAACCCTTACCTGAACATCATCACCATGAAAGCAAGCTATATTTCTGACCGTCTCGCCAAAAAATATAACCTAGTGGCTGATAGTTATGAATATGGGGCAAAATGGTACAAAATAGTGGTTATGCACCATGTGAGACAAGGAGCCTTGGATAGCTTTCTAATGGACCTCGAAGGAGAACTGTCAAGCAAATTTTAACTTAAATCCTTCAACATAAAGCCCCTAGAATACAGCAAAAACATGTTTTCAAGGGGCTTTATATTGAAATAGCATCAAAGACTGGGGATAGATTTATCAAAATCTGGATTATCACTCGGTAACTGCGCCCCAGTATTGGCATGAAACGCATTCAATATGGCCTTCAGCTCTCTAACTTTATCAGGCATTTTGGAAGACAAGTCATTAGTTTCACTTATATCTTCCTTAATATTATATAGCTCTTCTTTTTCATCATCATAAAACTCTATATACACATATTCCCCTTTCCTAACTGCTGCGCCCGGCTCCCATGCACTTCCATGATAATGGGGATAATGGAAATAAAGTGCTGCACGATCAAGTGATGTACCACCTTTCAACAGTGGCATCAAGGAAGTCCCATCATTTTCAGGTATTTTGTTTTTGGATACTTTCACAGCCTCAGCGATGGTGCTATAAAAGTCCACACTGATCACAGGTTCGTCAGATTCAGTGTTTGCATGTATGCCTGGGCCTTTTATGATCAAGGGAACCCTAATTCCTCCCTCGTAACACCAGCCCTTCCCCGCTCTCAATGGTTCATTGGAGGTAGGGGCTTTTCGGTTATTTTGCAAGGTGGATAGTCCGCCATTGTCAGAAGTAAATACCACCAAGGTGTTTTCATCCAACCCAAGTTCTTCTAATTTACTCATCAACCTGCCCACATTTTCATCCATCGCCGCAATCATAGAAGCATATTCGAAGTTGTCCTGTCTAAGCTTGGTGAGGCCATCATGCTCATTTCTATATCCTTGATCGCCTATTTCTTCCATTTTTATAGCTTTCTCCCTAAAATGATCCACATGTTTTTTGTTGGCCTGAATTGGGGTGTGCACATTATAAAATGATAAATAAAGCAAGAAAGGGTCTTCCTTCGCAGCATTCAAAAAGGCAATGGACTCATCTACCAGCCTATCAGTCAAGTACTCTCCCTCGGGACCGTCCTCCAATTGGGGATTATGGTATGGAGAGTAATAGCTCGCTGGACTTCCCTTATGATTTCCGCCAATATTGACATCAAAACCCTGATCTTCCGGAAAGAAGCCTTTATCTCCCAAATGCCACTTGCCCGCAAAGAATGTCCTGTAGCCTTCAGCTTTCAAAAGCTCTGCTATGGTCAGCTCCTCCAAAGGCAATTCATTCCTGTCCTGAGGTCCCAACAATTTTCGTCCCTTAGGATCTTGTCCTGGAATCCAATCAGTAATATCAATCCTGCTTGGATACTTTCCAGTCATGATAGAGGCTCTTGTAGGAGAGCAGACTGGTGAAGCAGCATAAGCTGATGTAAATCTCATGCCTTGGCTAGCCAGTTTATCAATGTTTGGGGTCTCGTAAAATTCGCTGCCATAACAGGCCAGATCGGCCCAGCCGAGATCATCCACTAGAATAAATACAATATTGGGTGCTTGTTGTTCTTCCTGCTCACATGAAAACAAACCAAATGCAATAATTGCCAGACTGATTAGAAAGGTGTAACGCATTACTAAAGAATTAAATAGTAAAAAGGCAGGTAGGGTTAATCTCAAACAATAATACTGCTAAAATGCATGTTCTACAAAATGAAATGGGATTAAATGACGTAAGGGGAAATATATCACATAAAAAAGGCCCCGATATTGATCAGGGCCTTTCAATTATTTCTCTTCTATAAACTGCTTCTGGATTTCATCCTCTTCGATTTCCTTCTTTTTTTCCTCATCCGGTTCAGCAAAGAATTTCTTTTGGAAAAGTAAAATGATAACTACGCCTATAAAGATGGACGCATCTGCTACATTGAATATTGGCCATAGTGCAGTATAATTTCCTCCCCAAAGCGGCACCCATTCAGGGATCCATCCCTCCCAAATGTCAAAATAGAACATGTCTACCACTTGACCATGAAACCATGGTGTACTTGCATTGGCAGGGGCGTTGTTCAACCAAACACCATAAAACACACTATCCACCAAGTTTCCGATGGCTCCTCCCAAGATCATGGCAATGCAGACAATATAGCCTGTATGTACTTTCTTTTCGATAAGATGGTAAAGATAATAGCCTATACCTACCATGGCTACCAAGCGGAAACTGGTCAGGATCAGTTTTCCATACTCTGAGCCCAGTTCCATTCCAAAGGCCATGCCTGGGTTGGTGGTATAGTGCAACTTAAACCAGTCACCAATAATTTTGATCTGACCAACCGATCCCATCTGCATATTGGCATCTACGACCAACTTGACTATTTGGTCGATAATGATGACCAGTAAGGTAATACCAAAATACTTTAAATATTTCATAGCTATATTTTCAGCAGAAGCATGGTGCTAAGAGCGCCATTTAAACTTTTTCCACCTTTACTTTAAGTTCAAAATCATCCATATCCAATACGGTTCCCTCTGCCACATCACCATTCACGGATAGTGATAAGGCTTGTGTTTCGGATTGGATATATTCAGAGAAATTAACCAATGCTTGATCTACTTGTTCATTCAACTTGGCGACTTTAATGGTGATCTTGTCCTGAACCTCCAGTCCCATATCTTTTCTAAGGTTCTGGATCCTGTTAACCAAATCACGGGCAATGCCCTCTTGCTTCAACTCATCCGTTAAAGTAACATCCAAGGCCACAGTGATTCCATTGTCACTGGCCACTGACCATCCTGGAATATCCTGTGAAGTAATCAGTACTTCCTCCAATGAAAGGACTGCCTTCTCCCCATCCAGGTCAATTTCAACTGATCCGTTTCTTTCGATATTGGCAATTTCTTCCTGACCCCACTGGTTAATAGCTGCTGCTACCAATTTCATTTTTGGTCCAAAGCGCTTACCTAATAGCGGGAAGTTCGGTTTTGCATTTTTTACCAAAATACCTGAAGCATCATCAATATATTCTACTCCTTTGATATTCACTTCGGATTTGATCAATTCCTCCACGTGTTGGATTTGCTCTCTGGTCTTTTCACTGAGGATAGGGATCAAAATCTTCTGCAGTGGCTGACGCACTTTCAGTTTGTCCTTTTTCCTCAAGCTGTGCACTAAAGAAGAAATGTCCTGTGCCAACTGCATACTGGTCTCCAAGTCCTTATTGATCAAAGCCTCATCAGCAGCATTCCAGTCAGTCAAGTGAACAGACTCGGCTATTTCTTGGCCTGCTTCCTTGGCTCCATCTGTCAAATTCTTATACATCCAGTCTGAGTAGAAAGGAGCAAAAGAAGACATCAACTGACAAATGGTGGTAAGGCATTCATACAATGTCTCATAAGCAGCCTGCTTGTCCTCATTCATATCACCCCTCCAGAAACGTTTTCTGGCCAATCTCACATACCAGTTGGACAATTGGTCCACGGTAAAGTTCATAATGGCCCTGGTAGCTCTGGTGGCATCGTAACTGTCCATGGAGTTTTCCACTTCTCCAATTAGGGACTGCAGCTTTGAAATGATCCAGCGATCCAACTCAGGTCTTTCACTTACAGGCACCATCTTGCTGGCATCATAGGTGAAGTGATCAAGGTTGGCATATAACGCAAAAAAGTTATAAGTATTTTGAAGGGTACCGAAGAACCTGCGTTGTACTTCTGCAACACCTTCTAGATTAAACTTCAAATTGTCCCAAGGATTGGCATTGGAGAGCATATACCAACGCAAGGCATCTGGTCCATATTCTTTTAAGGTCTTAAATGGATCGACAGCATTGCCCAATCGCTTGGACATTTTGTTGCCGTTTTTGTCCAGCACAAGACCATTGGCAATCACATTTTTGAAAGCAACGCTGTCAAATAACATCACTGCAATGGCATGAAGCGTAAAGAACCAACCTCTGGTTTGGTCCACTCCCTCAGCAATATAATCAGCTGGATAATTGGCCTTGAAGATCTCTTCATTCTCAAATGGATAATGCCATTGTGCATAAGGCATAGCTCCGGAGTCAAACCAAACATCGATAAGATCTGGCTCACGGAACATTTTCTGTCCCTTGGAATCTACCAAGATGACATCATCCACATAAGGTCTGTGCAGGTCCACCTCTTCACCCTTGAAAGGTGATTCGGTCATAAAGCCTTTTTCGATGGACTTTTCGATTTCTTCATTCAACTCTGCTATAGAACCGATGCATTTGGTTTCGGTAGCATCCTCATTTCTCCAAACTGGAAGTGGGGTACCCCAGAAACGGGAACGGCTCAGGTTCCAGTCTACCAAGTTTTCCAACCAGTTGCCAAAACGACCTGTACCGGTTGCTTCTGGCTTCCAGTTGATGGTTTTGTTTAATTCTACCAAACGATCCTTGCAAGCAGTGGTTTTGATAAACCAGCTTTCCAAAGGATAGTAAAGCACTGGCATATCAGTTCTCCAACAATGTGGATAACTGTGCTCGTATTTTTCTACCTTAAAGGCCTTATTCTCATTTTTCAGGATGATGGAAATAATCACATCGGTGTTTTTATAATCCGCTGCATCCTCATCTTCCTTAAGGTAATTCTTCACATAGAAATCATCCACACCATACTCTTTATGGGCAGTGATTTCATGCTCTTTCATTTTAGCTTGTAAATACTCTCCAATCACAGGAAGGAATCTACCGCGCTTATCTACCACAGGAACCTCATTTCCCTGCTCATCTTTTACAAACACACCAGGAACACCAGCCTGAACCAATGCTCTAAAGTCATCCGCGCCAAAAGCTTTGGCAAGGTGTACAATACCAGTACCATCTTCTGTGGTCACATAATCAGCAGAGATAACGGTAAATGCAGGACTTGGAAGCGCTATCCCTTCAATTGGGAATAATGGCTCATATTCCATTCCCAACATGTCTTTCCCTTTGAACTCTTCAATGATTTCAAAAGGAATCAATTTATCTCCTGGCTTATAGTCTTCTATTTTTAAGCCTTCAGCTTTCTTATTGAAGAAGGCTCCCACCCTGGCTTTAGCTAGGATTACCGTTTGCTCTTGATAGGTATAAGGGTTAAAGGTCTTAACTTTTACATAGTCCAGTTTTTCACCTATGGCCAATGCTGAGTTGGAAGGCAAGGTCCAAGGGGTAGTGGTCCAAGCAATGATATACTCATTTTCTCTGCCTTTCACTTTAAACTGGGCAGTAATGGAAGTGTCTTTTACATCCCTGTAACAACCCGGCTGGTTGAGTTCGTGCGAAGAAAGTCCAGTCCCTGCAGCTGGTGAATAAGGTTGAATAGTATAACCTTTGTATAAAAGGTCTTTCTCATATAGACGCTTGAGCAAGCTCCATAGTGATTCAATATATTTAGGGTCAAAGGTGATATATGGATCATCCAAATCTACCCAGTAGCCAATTTTTTCAGTAAGATCATCCCACTCATTTTTAAAGCGCATGACCGTCTCACGGCATTTTTTATTGTATTCCTCTACCGTGATTTTCTTACCGATATCTTCTTTGGTAATTCCCAGTTCCTTCTCCACCTGAAGCTCTACAGGCAATCCATGGGTATCCCAACCACCTTTTCTTTTTACCTGAAAACCCTTTAAGGTTTTATACCTACAAAAAATATCTTTCAGAGTTCTGGCCATTACATGGTGAATGCCCGGAGTACCATTTGCCGATGGTGGTCCTTCGAAGAATGTAAAAGTCTCGGCACCTTCACGGTTCTCAACAGACTTTTCAAAAATCTTGTTCTCCTGCCAGTAACTCAGTACACTTTCTCCTATTCCTGGATAATCTACTTGTTTGAACTCCTGATATTTTTTCACGATATCTCTATGATTACTTCTTATTCAATTATTTGGCTGCAAAGGACTTCGGTAGACTGAAACAATTCAGCATTCCTGTAATCCTTTCAAAAGCAGGCACAAAGTTAATAGAAAAGTAGGGTTTATGTATGTAGAAAATAGAAAAACTCGCTTTTTGACGAAAAGCCAAGGTCCTTCCCTTAAGCTTGCAGCATTTGACAAAAGAGCACAACAGCTTCATTGGCTTGATGAGCAGCCTTCCCATTCCCATTATCCAATACGTAATTGGACCGTTTTTGTGTCGTAGATTTAAGAAGCATTTAAATAACAAATAAGTCTTTGGACCAATTATTAGGCTTTAGTATTTTGAAGAGACAAGTAAGTCCAAAAATTACCCAATAGCCCATCCATGACATATTCTTCCTGCTAAACTCACGTGATATTTGAGCCCCATCTTCTATTAAAAGAGACAAAATTATACGCAATTTATGAAGGCGAAATCTACAGCCAGTTCAATTTTTTCTAATTTCATCAGAATAATTATAGAAGACTTTGTGGCAGAGTTTCGATGGAGTATGAGGAATGAGATTTGACCAATAACTTCGAGCAAATGTTTTTTTAAGATTAAAAAAGATCAAATGGAACTATGGCAACTGTAATTAGGCTTATCTTTTCATAACAGCCCCGCGATCAGAATAATATATTTTAAAAAATCACTAAAATTTTAAACTTTATTCCAATACTAGCCTGTTATAAACACATAAATCATATTTTATTTGGAGATAAAACAGTTTGGCACGTAAATAGCTATAAAAAGAATTAGAGTTAAATCAACCGCAGATAGCCAGGGTGTATTGACAGCAGTCAATCCCCTGGCTTATTTTTTAAGCTCCTGGTAATGAGATACCTTTTACTTTTCTGTAAAGTGAAAGGGCATATTTATCAGTCATCCCAGAAATAAAATCAATCAGATTTCTCAAAAGTAAATAGGGCATGAGTGCCTCTTTGTCAGTCCTGAATTCTTCCGGCAACAGTCTCAAAATACTTCTGTCCTGTCCAGAGAACCTATCACTATCGTAATATTTATGGTACAGGGCTTTTGAGAAAACTTCCAGCAAACCTTCCAATACCTGGAAACCTGCCGCTTCTTTCTCCAAAACAGGTTGTGACCTGTAAATTTTATTAATAGAGAGCCTGCTAATCTTTTCCAAGATATGCGCAGAATCGATCATATCTGTTAATGCGCTGTCAAACTCACCAGAGAGCATTTGCTCTTCATGTTTTTTAAAGCAGTCCACCGATTCCTCTATCAGCCTACCAATGGCCATGGCCCTCAAAATGGCCAATTTCTGAGACTTGGAATTTAGAGCATTGAATTTTTCCTCATTGAAACGCTCGCCAATGATCTCTGCCAATAAGGTCACCACCTCATCTAGCTGCACCAGGCCCAGGGTACAGCCATCTTCCAAGTCGATAATGCTATAACAGATATCATCCGCAGCCTCCACCAAAAATGCCAGCGGGTGCCTGTACCATGTGTCCTTGCCCGAAGCAGGTATGCCTAACAGTTTTGCAAGATTATGGTATTGACTGATTTGGTCCGCGAAGAAACCATATTTCTTTTGGCTTCTTCTACTTACATCCTTCTGCTCGATCATTGCGGGCCTGGGATATTTTGTAAATGCTGCCAAAGTGGCAAAGGAAAGCTGAAAGCCATTATCTTTCTCCAAAAGCATCCTAAAGCCCTGCGCATTTCCTTCAAAACTTACCATATCGGCCCATTCCTCCTCATACAAATGAGTTCTCCACATTTGGCCACATGGATGAAACTTGAAGAAATCAGAAATGGCATCCTCTCCAGAATGACCAAAAGGAGGGTTGCCAATATCATGTGTCAATGCTGCAGCAGCCACAATGGCCCCAATATCACTGGATGCTATCCCCTTTGATCCAAGTTCAGGATATTTTTGTAATAAGTATTCACCAACAGATTTTCCCAAAGACCTTCCCACGCTAGATACTTCCAAACTATGCGTAAGTCGGGTATGGACAAAGTCAAGCTCTGGCAATGGAAATACTTGTGTCTTATCCTGCAAATTCCTAAAAGGGGCAGAAAAAATGATTCGATCATAATCCTTCTCAAATTCGCTTCTATATTGGTCGGGGCTGGCCTCAGTCTTCTTTTTTAGGTCTGACCTGCCAGCGCGGAGCAGCTGTTCCCAGTTCATCATGTCCAAAATTAATGATCCCTAATAAAAATCTTGCGATATTTAAGTATAAAATCACATGAACCAAAAAACTAAAGTAGCATTACCCACTCATCACAATTTGGACAAAACCTGTGGGCGGCAAAACATAATTAAATATCTTAGCAAAGAACTTAACGATTTATAAAATATTTAACCAATGAAGCAGCTTTTACCCCTTCTATTGACTTTCGTGTCAAGCATACCTCTTTTTGCCCAGGAAGCAGCTGACAGAAGACATTATGTCGCCTACCGATCTGCTGAAAAGTTGATGATGGATGGTCACTTGGATGAAGATGATTGGCAAGCCGCGGCCTGGTCTGAATTATTTGTTGACATAGAAGGGGAGCATAAACCAGCTCCATTATATGATAGCAAGATGAAAATGCTTTGGGATGATGAACATTTATATATCGCTTTTTGGATGGAAGAACCCCACCTGTGGGCGACCTATACAGAAAGGGAATCGGTTATATTCAGTGAAAATGACATTGAACTATTTATCGATATCAATGGAGATACCCATAATTATTACGAATTGGAGATCAACGCCCTAGGTACAGAGTGGGATTTGATGCTTACCAAACCTTATCGGGATGGAGCCTTGGCTATCAATGGCTGGAATATCAATGGACTTGAAAAAGGAATTCTACTGAACGGTACCCTCAACAATCCCGAAGATGAAGATGAATCCTGGACCGTAGAACTCGCCATTCCATGGAAAGCACTCTCTCAAGCAGGCCCTAGCTATTCTGCACCTAAAGACGGGCAACAAATGCGCATCAACTTTTCCAGAGTACAATGGCAGCTAGAGGTAAAAGACGGCGTATACACTAAAAGAATCAACCCTGAAACAGGCAAACCTTTTCCTGAATACAACTGGGTCTGGTCTCCACAGGGAAAAATCAGCATGCATATGCCTGAAGAATGGGCTTACTTACAATTTTCCGAAAATACAGTAGGTGAAGGTACAGCTGAATTCAAATTGAACGAGGATGAAAAGGTGAAGGATGACCTGAGAAAAATCTATTTTCTTCAAAAGGCTTTTCATAAGAACACTGGAACTTATGCCAAGTCTGAGAAAAAATTATCCCTTCCAAGAGAGCTGCGAGACCGTCATTTTGATTTTGAGGTCAGTAAAACTAGGTTCAAGATTTCCAGTCCTTCCTTGGTATCCGATAAATCCTGGCACATCACAGAGGACGGCAGGGTTTGGCAGGACTAAACGGTTGGGTATAAAAAAAGCAGCTAAAATTGTAGCTGCTTTTTAATTGGCTGTTAGTGGTTAATGATTATTCTTCAATTATTTCATTGCCTTCTGCATCATATTTTTTGGTTACAGCGTCCTCTTCCATTCCAAATTGAACTTCATAGGTTACCGTACCATCTGCATTCAGCATTTTATAGGCTTTGGAGATGGTCAATGCCTGAGTTTCTTCACTTTCTGTAATGGTATCCTTTACAGCTTGTGGAAGGTCTTCAGCCTTGATTTCTTCCTTATCTTGGACAATTTGCACTAAATTAAACTCATTGTCCGTTTTGATAGTGGAAGCTTGAACACCTGCAAATGCGAAAGTTCCTAGGGCTAATACTAAAGCTAATCTTTTCATGGTTGTTAAATTTTAAATTGGTTAATTAGTTTGTTTTGGATTATCTTTTTGTAATCTCTTGTCTTTTATTGTTCAGCAATTATGCCAATACAGAAAAGGCCTTAAAAGCCGCTTTAGCAAGGGTTGGAAGGCTTTTACTTGTGATATTAATGGTCAATTTGTGGAAATTATAGTGTGATATTTTATTTGGTATTAATATTGATTTGAAAAATTGGAATATTTATGGATGACCTGATTTGTGATATCAAAGCCTGTGAACTATGCAAGGAATCCTTGCCATTGGGGCCTAATCCGATTTTAAGTGGAAGCCCCGAGAGTAAAATAGTGATCATTGGTCAGGCACCTGGAAAGATAGTTCATGAAACGGGCATTCCCTGGAATGATAAAAGTGGTGACAATCTTAGGAAATGGCTGGGGGTAGAAAGGGATGTTTTTTATGATGCAGATAAGATCGCCTTGGTACCCATGGGGTTTTGCTATCCAGGAAGGGGTAGGTCTGGAGATTTGCCGCCTAGGCCAGAATGCGCGCCTCTTTGGCATCCTAAGCTTTTACGTGAAATGAAACATGTGGCTTTGACCATATTGGTGGGAGCTTATGCCCAAGGCCATTACTTACAAGAAAAGCGGAACTTAACGGATATTGTGAAGGATTATAAAAAGTATTTGCCTGATTATTTTCCTCTACCGCATCCCTCTCCAAGGAACAATATCTGGCAGGCAAAAAACCCTTGGTTTGGTGAGCAGGTACTCCCAGCCCTCCAAAAAACAATAAGCGAGGTATTGGGCTAAAGTTTTGCCCTATTTTATTTAAATATGGTAGGATTCTCGCCAATAAATCAGCAATCCTGTTCCTTTTGAATATTTTTTCCCTTATTTCGGGCATGGATTGGCAATGGATCATAGATGGATTTGTAGCTGGCTTGCAACAAATGACCTGGCTGGAAGGTGTCGCAGTGTTTTTTGGTATTGCTAGTGTGTATTTCTCCATGCGCGAAAATATCTGGGTCTATCCCACTGGCATCATCAGTACTTTGATCTATGTGTGGATTTGTCTCCAAGTGAAACTATATGCAGATATGGGGATCAATGCCTATTACTTTTCCATGTCCATATTTGGCTGGTACGTCTGGACGCATCCCAAAGCAGGCAAGGAAGTGCTTCCTGTTACTTGGCTAAAATGGAAAGGATGGGTGTTTTCTGTTTTGCTATTATTGGTGTCCTATGGCATATTGTATTATGTGCTTTCCAATTTAACGGATAGCGATGTACCTTATTGGGATGCTTTTACCACTTCTTCTGCCTTTGTGGGAATGTATTTGATGGCTAAGAAAAAAGTGGAAAACTGGATAGCATGGATCATCACCGATTTGGTTTCTGTGCCATTATACTTCTATAAAGGATTAATTTTAACCTCATTTCAATTTTTGTTTTTCACAGTTTTGGCAATTATCGGCCTGATTGCCTGGATCAAATCAGCAAAAAACTATGCAAGGGAAGCCTAAAAAGGTGGTCATCATTGGCCCAGAATCCACTGGTAAGAGTACGCTATCCCATGCATTGGCGCAGCACTATAAGGAGCCTTGGGTGGAGGAATTTGCAAGGGGATATATAGAAAGCTTGAATAGAGAATACCAGTATGCAGATTTGTTGGAGATCGCCCAAGGCCAGATGAAAATGGAAGATGCCAAAGCCCAAGAAGCAAAAGATTTGCTTTTTTGTGATACAGATCTTCATGTAATTCAGGTTTGGAGTGAACACAAATATAGAAAGACCGCCTCTTGGGTTTTGGAAGAAATCAAAAAGAGGGCTTATGATTTATACCTTTTGACCGATATTGATATTCCCTGGGAAGCAGACCCACAGCGTGAACACCCTGAACCAGATATGAGGCAGTTTTTCTATGATTGGTATGAACGTTTGTTGTCGGGTACCGGCGTGCCAGTGGCGAAGATTTCAGGCAATTTGCAGCAAAGATTGGCCAAATCCATAGCTGCGATTGAGGAAAATTTTCTTAAAGTTCGTTAAAACTTTTAGGCTTACTCTCGGCATTACTACTTTTAAAAGCAGAAATTAACGCAACTAAACAGGTTTTATCTCTCGACTAAGATGATAACCCCAGCAATTACTGGTAACAAGGCAATCTGATTCCTATTTATCCGTTGTAATTATGGTATCTTTGACAAAAGGTGTCTTGACTTGTCCCTCCTGAGGTCCCGCTCAATTTCCCCTCTTTACTATATCAACTATTATATGATGGCTACGCCAAAATTCTCAAGACCAGATATTTCATTTCACCTAGAATTGAAAAAAAGAATCAGCACCTACTTTAAAGAAATAGGTTGTTCCCAAACAGGCAATTCTCAATTATTTATCAAAGCAAGTATTCTTGTACTGGCCTTTATCCTGCTTTATGTACACGTACTCTTCTTTACACCTCATTGGGCCATTGCATTGATCGAGTGTGTAATATTAGGCGCTTTGACAGCTTCTATAGGTTTTAATGTCATGCATGATGGGGCTCATGGAAGTTTCAGTAAATATGCTTGGCTAAATAAGGCAGCAGGCATGTCCATCAATTTTCTCGGCGCCAACGTCTATATGTGGAAGACCAAACATAATATAGTGCATCACTCCTATACCAATGTGGAAGGGGTGGATGACGATATGAATGCAAGGCCGTTTTTGAGACTTTGTCCAGCACAGAAAAGGTATAAAATCCACCGTTTTCAGCATTATTATTTTATCCTGACCTATTCCCTACTGTATTTATACTGGGTGTTTTTTACGGATTATAAGAAGTATGTGACCAAAAAAGTAGGGCCGATACCCATTCAAAAAATGAAAATCATGGACCATGTCTCCTTTTGGGGATTTAAACTGGTGCATGCTGCTTTGTTTATCGCATTACCAATTTATTTACTTGGCTTTTTACCCTGGCTGGTTGGTTTTACGGTATACGGCCTATTTGCGGGACTGATGTTGACCGTCGTTTTTCAATTAGCACATAGCTTAGAGGAAACCTCTTTTCCCATACCAAATATTCAGACCAATAAACTGGAAGATGAATGGGCCGTTCACCAGTTGAAGACCACAGCCAACTTTGCGACCAATAACAAGGTGATTTCCTGGGTATTGGGAGGCTTGAACTTTCAAGTAGAGCACCATCTGTTTCCTAAAATTTCCCATATCCATTATCCTGCGATAAGCAAGATCATCAAACAAGCTTGTTTGGAATATAACATCCCTTATCTGGAACATCCCAAAATGAGATTGGCTTTTGTCTCTCACGTGAAACACCTAAGGGTACTTGGGAAAGCCTAAAGGCAACTCAATGAGTTTTGAAAATAAGCAGGGCCGCATCATGTTTTGATGGTGCGGCTTATTTATTGAATAGCTAAAAAACCCATCCTTGCCCTGGGCCAAATGATTATGGAGATCTAACTGATGTAACATTTTTAACGGCTTCAATTTAACCCATATTTAACCCAGGGCAAACCCGTATTTAACCCGTGTTTTGCTTATCTAAGAGCCATGATAATCTATGCTTGAGGTAAGCATGTATTTTCCTAGACTTTGGTTCCAAAGCTGGTAATAAAATCGAAGATATTTAGCTTAGTAGATAATTTAAACAGTTCACTGACAGGACTGTCTGTACGAGCGCACCTCCCAAAACAGTAATTAATAAAAAACCCCTCCACACTCTTGGCGCTAAATACTTTTCTCTCGCTAAGGTTTAAATACAACTAGTCATGTTTTTAAAAAATCCCTCTGCAAACTTCGCATAACCTTTACCGTCCTTTGTGTGGGATGCTTTTTATCTATTCTCTCTATCCCACCAAATAGTACCAACCCAATAGGGTAATGAAAGAAAGAGGAATGCCTATCCCTACCAATAGAGATGCCAGTTTGGGATTGAGCTCATGGTTGATGGCAATGATCGAACCAGTGATCATGGGAGCCATGGCGGTTTCCATTACACTGACCTTATAGAGTATGCCATAGGTGGGCAGCACAAGCTGATAAACAAAAAAAATCAGGCAGGGAATCAACAATAGTTTATAGCCCAACCCATACCAAAGTGGTTTTAGGGAAAGGGTTTCGGCATTGATCTTAACCTGAAGCCCCACCGAAATCAAGGCTATCGGGGTCAAGGTCCCTGCAAAGGCCTGAAGAATCTCATGCATGGTTCCGGAGAACTGCAAGTCGAATATATTCATTCCCAATGCAATTAGGAAAAAGATAAAAGGGGGAAATGTCAGGATCTTTTTGGTCACATCTCTTTTGCGCTTCTTTTCGTGACCATAGATAGAAGCTACAATAATCGCAATGCTACTAACAATGATAAAGGATCCCGCTTGATCGACCATTAAGGCGATCTTGAGTCCTTCACTCCCATATAATGCTTCAATGATCGGAAAACCTATAAAGGAGGTATTGGCCAGCCCCGGAACGATGATCAGGCAGCCTGTAGTGGCTTTGCTCCAACCCAACTTTTTTCCTAGACTACCAAAAAGCAGCCAGGACAGCCCAAAACTGACCCATGCTGTAAGCACAGGCAATAATAAGCGAACTGACAGTACAGTATCCGGTATATGCAATAAAGCCAATGCCGGCAAAACAATATAAATTAAGTAAGTATTCAGTGTCTTGGGAGCATCTTTCGGTAGTTCCTTTAGCTGTTGAAGTAGTATGCCAATGATGAGACAAAGAATAACAAGGAGAATGTTGGTCATGAATTAAAAATTAAAGAAGTGAGGCCGATTATTAACAGAAACATAACTTATTACTGATCAATACTTTATTTAATATTCACTTTATTTGAAATAATAAAAAGCCAAGATAATGACAAAAGTAGTACCCATGCTGATTGAAGATCAATGTATCATTCAATTGTCCCAGTTATCAATAGATCAGCAAAACGACCTCCGAAGTTTTTTGCCACAGAACAGTGTGAAGAAAATCAATTTTCAGGGCATTGAATTAACTGACTGTATAGAATTTGAAACTTATGAATATTGGCTAAACATTGCCCAGCTAGATCAAAACAGCGCTTATACCATCTGGGACCTATAATCAAAGCATTCCAAAATTCTTTCTCTTCTCCGTAAAATATTCCTCTAGCTGAGGGTATACATTGCTTTTTGCTTCAGGAATACCAGACAGGGTAAGGTTCATATCCCCTTTTGTACTATTGTCTACCACTTCCAAGGTCTCTATCAGAAAAATAAATTCCTGCAAGGTCAATGGCTTTTGGGATTTTTCTGGACTGAGATCAAACTCATTGCCATAAAAGTCCACGACTTCATAATAAATTTTGCCATCCAAAGGCGCTGCATAAATACTTATTTCTTCTCCCCAATGACTTTCCGGATAGGAGAGTTTGGCCAGCAAGGCTGAAGGGCCTGTGCCGTCGAAATAGCTCTTAGGGGCAAATTCAAAATCAATCATAGCAATCTCTTGTTGAACCCAAAGTTAGGATAAATGCAAAGTTTATTCAAACTGGCCTTTGCGTTTATGATTGGTTTTATCTTGCCTCTTTCATTATGACCGTTTCTAATGCCGAAAAGAATATAAAAAGGAATAAAGTAAGCAGTAGGGGAACAAAGAAAAACATAAAATTATAAGCAATTTCATTAGGTTGACTTATAAATTTAATGCCAAACACATTAAACTTTACCTCTGTATTCAAGACACTTCCACTAATTAATCCAATAGAAGCAGCAGCTAAAAGTCCAGCTATAAGTGAAAGAACAAGTCTAAGTGAATGAATATTGAAAGTTGATTTATGAAATTATTTTTAATAACCATCGTATTGCAAATTAACATTTACAATCTGTACCTACGCAGAAATAACAATCTGAACCACAGATACAAAAATAAGAAGAACTTCCGCATGTTCCTTCCTCTAAACACTTTTCCCCTGGACACAAAATCAAATTGAGATAAACACTTATAATCAATAACGAAATTTGCACAATTTGAAGAAGGCTACATGGCCTAGGTTTCCTGTTCTTTTAATCAATGGAAAAGAACAGGAAACCTAAAGAAATATATTTAATTTTTGGATACGGACAACATTTCAGACACACATAAAACTCTATTGGTCAGCAGAAAAGGCCAATATTCCTTTTGCAAAAAGCCAAATATATAGTGCCATTTTAAAGGTCGCAAAAATCATAATTATTTCATCTTTGTGCTTTTTAAAAACAAATAAGCATCGTCTTCAATAAAAGCAAAATCAAAATTTCGGGAAAAGTAATTTTAGGCATTAATAATTTATGCACAAGCAATTTCTTAATCAATTGGATAATACATTGTTTCGAACTAATTTTGGGCAGCCAAAAATATATCCATCCATTTCCGGCTTAACCATTGGATTTGATGGAAAACCCCAAATTATTTTGGACAGAAAAAGACTGTAAAAATAAGCGCATACTCATGAAAAGAGACCAGGTAATATTTGACCTAATCCAAAAAGAAGAAGATCGTCAGAAAAGAGGCATTGAGTTAATCGCCTCAGAAAACTTCACCAGCAAGCAGGTGATGGAAGCTGCCGGAAGTGTATTGACCAACAAATATGCTGAAGGGCTTCCGAAGAAGCGTTACTATGGAGGTTGTGAAGTGGTGGATGATATCGAGCAGATTGCTATCGACCGTGCCAAGGAGCTTTTCGGCGCCACTTGGGCCAATGTCCAGCCTCACTCTGGTGCACAAGCCAATGCAGCCGTATTTTTGGCTTGCCTGAATCCTGGTGATAGTATTCTAGGTTTTGATCTTTCTCATGGTGGTCACCTTACCCATGGTTCTCCAGTGAATTTCTCCGGTAAAAACTATAAGCCTAACTTCTATGGCGTAGAAGAAGAGACTGGTGTGATCGATATGGACAAAGTAGCTGAAAAAGCCAGAGAAGTTCAGCCAAAATTGATCATCTGCGGTGCTTCCGCCTATAGCCGTGACTGGGATTATGCCCGATTCAGAGAAATTGCCGATGAGGTTGGTGCTTTATTATTGGCTGATATCTCTCACCCTGCTGGTTTGATAGCCAGAGGCCTTTTGAATGATCCATTGGAGCATTGTCATATTGTGACCACTACCACTCACAAGACCCTTAGAGGTACTAGAGGTGGTTTGATCATGATGCGTGAAGATTTCGATAATCCATTCGGATTGAAGAATCCTAAAGGAGAATTGAGAAAAATGACTCAATTATTGGATTCTGCTGTATTCCCTGGTATGCAAGGTGGTCCATTGGAACACATCATCGCTGCCAAAGCCGTTGCTTTCCAAGAGGCGCTTTCTGACGAATACATGGAGTATGTACTTCAGGTGAAGAAAAATGCTTCCGTGATGGCAGATGCTTTTGTGGAAAAAGGTTATAAACTGATTTCTGGCGGTACAGATAACCACTTAATGTTAATTGACCTCAGAAACAAAGATCTTTCTGGTAAAATCGCTGAGGAGACCTTAGGCAAGGTGGATATCACCATCAACAAAAACATGGTGCCATTCGATACCCGTTCGCCTTTTGTAACATCAGGAATGAGGGTAGGTACAGCCGCTATCACAACCCGAGGACTCAAAGAAGCTGATATGGTAAAAATAGTCAACCTTATCGATAAAGCTTTGATGAACCATGAAGATGAAGCTGTTCTTGCTGAGATCAAGAAAGAGGTAAATGATTGGATGGTTCAGTTTCCATTGTACTAAGAAAAGTTAGAATTAAGTGGCATTAGATCAATACAGAGAAGAAGAGGAAGAAGAAGAAGGAATGTCGTTTCTGGATCATTTGGAGCAATTGCGCTGGCATTTGGTCCGATCCATAGCTGCAGTACTTATTTTCTCCGTACTTGCTTTCCTTTCCAAGAGTATCGTATTTGGGCAAATTATACTAGGCCCTTCTAAGGTAGATTTCTTTACCTATAGAATGCTGTGCAAAGTGTCTGAAGCCTTAGGGATTTCAGCATTATGTATAGACGAACTCCCATTTATTTTGCAGAGCCGGCAGATGACTGGCCAATTCTCCATGCACATGACTTCGAGTTTGGTCGTGGGACTTATAGTGGCCTTCCCTTATGTGTTTTGGGAGATTTGGAGATTTATCAGCCCTGGGCTTTATGATAAGGAAAGAAAGGCAGCTCGTGGAGCGGTTTTCTTTGTTAGCTTGTTATTCTTTATGGGAGCGGCTTTTGGGTATTATATATTGTCCCCATTGTCCATCAATTTCCTATCCAACTATAGACTGGATCCTTCCATTGCCAATGAATTCGACATTACCTCGTATATCTCTACTTTGGTCATGTTGGTATTGGCTTCTGCGGTGATGTTCCAACTGCCTGTGGTAATTTATTTCTTATCGATGTCTGGATTGGTTACTTCAGGAATGTTAAAATCTTACAGGAGACATGCCGTAGTAATTATATTGGTTCTCTCAGCCGTTATTACTCCTCCGGATGTGATCAGCCAGCTATTGATTGCCATGCCCATTTTGGTGCTGTATGAAGCTGGAATCATGATTGCCAAGCGACTGGAAAAGAGAAAAAGAGAGGAAGAAGCATTAATAGAAAACGATTAATAGTAAAATCATGTCCAAAAAAATAGCAATTGGTGGAGATCATGCCGGCTTTGACTATAAACAAAAGCTGGTGGAATATATGATACAAGCAGGATACGAAGTAAAAGACTTCGGCCCATTTTCAGATGCCTCTGTAGATTATCCTGACTATGTTCATCCGCTTTGTGATGCCATAGAAGGAGGGGAGTTTGTACAGGGAATAGTGGTCTGCGGAAGTGGAAATGGTGTAGCCATTACTGCCAACAAACACCAAGGCATTCGTGCTGCTATTTGTTGGAACAAGGATCTTGCCGCTCTTTCCAGACAACATAATGATGCCAATGTTATTTCCATTCCTGCCCGATTCGTAGCTTATGAACTGGCCCAAGAAATGGTAGAAACCTTCCTAAGCACAGATTTTGAAGGAGGAAGACATGCCAATAGAGTAAATAAAATAGCTTGTCAGTAAATAAATTAGATAAGGCTGTTTCAGTGGCCTGATCTAAACAAAAAGGCTTGGCGGATTTCTCTACCAAGCCTTTCTTTTTGGATTTATTTTTTACCTAAAGGTATATTTCATCCCTATACCTGCTCTCAGATAATTTTCTGAATGGTTGGCAAAAATCGGACTTGCCTCAAGCAAGAACCCAAAATTCCTTGTTGAAGGAAAGGGTTTTACCAAAACACCTAAAGGGATCCCCAAATAAAGATGGTTGTGATCATGGTCATGATCATGGTGACCGTCGGCTCCCAAGTGAAAGCCACTATAAAGGTTCACCTCATCCTTTTGGATAAAATTATACCCAAAAGTACCTTCAATATCCACATCATGCCCTACGCCTAATCTTGCTTCACCAAAGATCTTATTTTCTGGATCAGTTCCTATGGCCATGAAAGTATTGGAGCTAAGCTGGTAAACTCCAGCACTGACTTGTGCCATGGTCTTGTTTTGCAAAATTAGAAAAGCAGTTAAGGATAATATCAAAAACTTCTTCATGGTAATAAATAGTTGGTTTAGTTTTCACCAGCATTATCACAAACTCTTTGCCAAAAATTTATAAAGGAGAAAAACTGCTATTTGCAAAACAGCAATCCTGCATCACCACAAATGAAAAGAAATATTCCTCACACTGCAAAACCACTTGGCAGCCAATTAACAAAAAAACAAACCTCCGAAACTGGCATTGGACCACATTATTAGCCGAAAGAAAGGAAATTATTACCAAGCACTTATGCTAAAAATCAAAGATCAGGTTGATGTACTATCTTCTCTTTTAAAAATACCTTGACCATTTCAAGCCCCCTTTCGAAATCATTGTTATTTGGAATAATCAGGTCTGCATCATGCTTAAAAGGAGCAATGTATTTCTCATAAGTGGGCATAACATGCTTCTCATAGCGGTATAGCACATCATCCAAGTCACAGCCCCTCTCTACTTTATCCCGAACAATTCTTCTTTTGAGTTTAATATAGTCCTTGGCATCAATGAAGATTTTCAAGTCCAATAAGTTGGATAATTCCGGGGAATACAACACAAAAATCCCTTCCACTACCACCACTGGTGCTGGATTAAATGTCAACATTTTGGGAATAACGTTTGGATTGTTGAAAGTATATTCCTGTTTGAACACCTTTTTGCCTTGTTGTATATCCCTTATGTCTGCCGCATACTGAACAAAGTCAAAGGAATGGGGAGAATCATAATTTTCCACACCAAGATCGTCCTTTGGCTGCTCATTTTTGGGTTTGTAGTAATTGTCCTGTGAAATAAGACAGATTTCTTCCGGCTCAAAAGTCGCCAGCAATTGCTTCAAAAAAAGTGTCTTTCCGGAAGCACTTCCTCCTGTAATACCAACTATATAGGGCTTTCTCATTATCTTAAATTAGCAAAATCTCACTTATTTGATTGCATTATTTAAGTCCATTTAAAAAGTCAATCAGCTTCCTTACTGCCCTTCCCCGATGACTGATCGCATTCTTTTCTTGCATGCTGAGTTCAGCAAATGTCTGCTCATGCCCCTCAGGCCGAAATACCGGATCATAGCCAAATCCTCGATCTCCAGATCTTTCTGTAGTAATCTCACCCTTAGCCACACCCTCAAAACTGTATTCTTTACCATCCAATATTAAAGCGATAACTGTTCTGAATTGGGCATTTCTATTGGTTAGACCTTTCATATTTTCCATAAGAAGGTCCACATTCCTTTCATCACTTCTTGGCTCCCCTGCATACCTGCCAGAATAAACTCCCGGCGCATCATCTAAGGCTGCCACCTCCAATCCTGTGTCATCTGCAAAGCAACTCACTTGGTAGTTCTCAAATACATGACGGGCTTTTTGAAAAGCATTGTAATCCAGGGTGTCACCGGTCTCAGGCAGCTCCTCATGACAGCCAATTTCTTTTAAGGAGACTACAGTAAAATCATTTCCCAAGGCAGCTTTTACCTCTTCAATTTTTTTTGGATTATTAGTAGCAAAGCAGATTTTCATATCCCAAAAATAAGAATTTTTTCCTGCTCCTAAAGCAGTATGAGGGCATAAGCTAAAGCCATATATAAAACTTAGCACCCAATTAACCCTAGGTCTTTGCGAAAGGGGGCAAAATTCCAGTAATTAGAGAGATTGTTTTACCCATTTGATAATTTCGAATGAAAAAAATAACAATTTATTGCGGTTCAAATACTGGCAAAAACCCAGCTTATAAGCAGGGAGCAATTGCACTCATACAAGCAATGGTCCATAGGAAATTAGACTTGGTTTACGGGGCAGGTAAAGTGGGGCTAATGGGGATAATTGCGAATCAGATGTTGAGCGTGGGCAGGAATGTTTATGGAATTATTCCCCAAAAATTGGTGGATGTGGAAGTAGCGCATCAAGGTTTAACGGAATTGACCATAGTAGAAACCATGCGGGACAGAAAATGGCTGATGGCTGAAAGGGGAGATGGATTTATTGCCATGCCCGGTGGAATAGGTACCTTGGAAGAACTTTTTGAGATCATGACTCTAAACCAACTTGGTTATATACAAAAGCCATTGGCCCTTTATAATGTGCAAGGTTATTATGACCGATTGATCAACTTTTTGGATTTTTCCGCTAAAGAAGGTTTTCTTAAGCAGGAGCAAATGGACTTGTTGATCATC
Organism: Echinicola marina; assembly: GCF_020463795.1. Taxonomy (NCBI): domain Bacteria; kingdom Pseudomonadati; phylum Bacteroidota; class Cytophagia; order Cytophagales; family Cyclobacteriaceae; genus Echinicola; species Echinicola marina. The sequence continues at coordinate 1,307,674 of NZ_CP080025.1, forward strand.
AGCGATGATCCTGAAGAAATTCTTGATAAAATGGCGGCATATAAGCCCAAGTTTATCCCAAAGTGGGAAGCTCCTAAGTCAAGTTGAGCATTAGCTATAAGCACTGCTCGATGATCTTCATCAATTTCCCCAATTCCGCTGCATCTGTTTCATCAAAATCATTCAATTGGTCACTGTCAATATCCAAAACCAAAGCCACATCCCCATCCTTAAAAGCTGGCAAAACAATCTCAGACTTAGAAGCAGAACTACAGGCAATATGGCCCGGAAATGCATCTACATCTGGCACCAATTGGGTTTTGCCTTCTGTCCAAGCAGTACCGCAGACCCCTTTTCCTTTGGCGATACGGGTACAGGCAATTGGTCCTTGGAATGGCCCCAACACCAAGTGTTCTCCTTTAACCAAATAAAAACCTACCCAAAAAAAGCCAAAAACTTCTTTTAGTACAGCACTTATATTGGCCAAGTTGGCAATAAGGTCTTCTTCACCACTGACCAAAGCTTCTATTTGAGGAAGTATCGCCTCATATTTTTCAATTTTGTTCGCGTTTTCTGGAAGGAAGATGGATTCGGCCATTGTTCTATCGCTTGATATTTATTTTATAATTATTTATTGGACCTAAATATCTCCAATCGGTCCCCCATGATATCCTCTGATGCTAGAGGAGGAAAGGAAATTTTTGGTGCGGCAATGCCAGTTTCAAACTGACTTTGGCCAGTAAACACCCTAGCCTCGTCCCAAAGTTCACTTTCAATGAATTTTTGTAAAAGGTGAGAACCTCCTTCAATGATAATGCTTTGCACTTTCCTTTGGTGCAGGTCTGCAAGAATGTCTTTTATTTCAAAGTCACGCTCAAGCTTTACATACTTTAAGTTTTCCTGCTCCTCATCTTTCAATAAATTATAGCAGATCGTCGGTATACTTTGGTCAAAAAGGGCAAGGTTACTATCTAGGCTAAGTTGCTTATCCAGTACAATCCGCAATGGGTCTCGTCCTGTCCAATCCCTGACATTGAGCTTGGGATTGTCATATTGCGCCGTTTTAGTGCCTACCATGATGGCATCTTCTTCGGACCTCCATTTATGCACCAACTGTCGACTATAGGCATTGGATATCCACTTGCTGTCGTAGTCTTTCCTGGCAATAAAGCCATCCAAGGTCTGCGCCCATTTAAGAATGACGTAAGGCCTTTCTTTTTCTATAGCCGTAAAAAAACGTTTATTCTGTATCCTGGCTTCTTTCTCCAAAACCCCCGTGACCACTTCAATCCCTGCTTCTTCAAGAACTTTGATACCTTTTCCTCCCACAAGTGGATTAGAGTCATAGGCAGCGATGACTACCTTTTTGACTTGTTTATCAACTAGGAGATGGGCACATGGCGGTGTTTTTCCAAAATGTGCACAGGGCTCCAGACTGACATAAACAGTTGATTCCTTCAGCAGCTCCTTATCATCCACACTTTTAATAGCATTGGGCTCAGCATGAGGCCCCCCATATTCCTGGTGATAGCCCTCTCCAATGATTTTATTATTATGCACAATTACACAGCCCACCATGGGATTGGGACTCACTTTTCCCCTGCCTAATTCGGCCAGTTCAAGGGCTCTAAGCATATAGCCTGCATTCTCCTCCATGCTAATAAAACAGTTACTGGTAAAAGGATTGATTAAGGTTGCCTTAGCAAAATGGTTTCCATTTCCGATAGGGAATCTATTTTGGTACGCACAATGGTAGTGCTATCCAAGTAAGGACTTATCGGTCTAAAGTATATTTTATAATCTCCTGTCTGCAAACCCCTGAAAAAGAAATCCCCACTCTCATTGGTCAAGGTAGTCAAAGTGTCCTCGCCCAATATAGCATGCACAAATGGCCTTGCCTCTATTGGGGTGACTCGGCCACTGATTGAAGCTTCATTACCTGTCGCAAAAGTTCTTATTACAGGATTCAATAGATAATTTCCCTCCACATTAGGGGCTGCTCTAATAGACCTGCTTAAATCCATATCCAGGTAAATATCATAAGAATTTCCCCCTCTTAAATCATATTGTGTATCCAAAATAATCTCCGAATCAAGATCTGCTGCCAAAGCCAGAGGAATCCGCTCCTCCTCTTTTATCAGATAATGTTCATCACCCAAAACCATTTTAATCTGGCCAATCCTACCAAATGGCAACTCCCCTCTTCCAAGTATAAGCTGGCTTTCAGCGACCAAAGCACTGACATTAACCATATTGCTTAAAGGAATATAGTCAAAAGGAACCCATCCTTCTTGCCCTTCATTATTCCCTTCTTCTAAAAAGACTTCTACTCTTAAAATTTCCAACCAAACCTGATCAAAATCGCCTGGAGCATCTATCAAATAGATATTTACCAAGGATCTCTTCTTATTTGCCTCATCTTCCAAACATGAACTGGTGAACAGCAAAAAGGGGAGCAATAAAATAAAAATGTACCTGATTTTTCTCATGGCCAAGATTTGTGATTTGAAGGTGCAAACGTAAGACACATAGCCCTACCATTCAGTCTCTCCACAAAAGTAACCATTTCAAAGGGCAATTTGTCCCTGAAATTTCGCAAAATTTTAATGGCATAAAAAAAGGAGCCCAAGGGCCCCTTTTAATTTTCACGATTAAATTTGTGCTTATTCTCCACCTTCTTCTCCTTCAGTTGGAGTTTCTTCTTCTACAGGTGTTAATTCTAATTCTACTGGATCTAGAATAGTAACCTCTCCCTCTACAGTTGGAACATTATAAAGAGTATCTGCTTCATAACCCTCCACAGGTTGGAAGATAACTTTGTACTCACCTCCTTGCAATCCTCTCAGAGCAAAAGCACCTAAATCATCAGTATAGGTCCTTACCGTATCTTCACCTTGGATACCGATCACCAAAGGATCAGCCTCTAAAGGCAGCACTTGACCTTCAATACTAGCAGATTCTTCGGCTACCACCCTTAACACAGGTTTAAGGATATATTGTCCAGAATTCCCTGCTTCTACAATCGACTTGGCGGCATCAAAATCGATTACGATTTTGTATTGGATACCAGCCAGCAATTCTTGATTTAACTGTAACTTAAGACCACTTTGTTGGGCACTTGGAGTAGTCAGTTCAAACTCTTCTTCGTCAATTACCAAATAGTTATCATCTCCCAAAAGTAACCTTATCTGGGTAATCTCACCGGCAGGAATTTCCTCTGTACCCAAATCTGCTTCATTTCCACCAACTAATGACAATAAGTTAAGATGGTCTTCCGAAATTTCATTATCGAAAGTAATCCAAGCAGATTCATCATTTTCATCATCATCGTTGGTGAGTATTTCTACGCCCAAAACCTCAATCATTACGGCATCATAATCAGCTGGTGCATCTATCAAGGATACACTTACTTTTGCATTGCCTTCCATAGCTGGGTCATCTTCTGAATCACATGATGCGAAGGCCAAAAGCCCCGCTAATCCTAAAATCCAATTTTTCATTTGTAAAGATTTCATAATGTTTAGACGTTGGTTTAGTAATTCAATAACAACACAAAGCACATGCCACAAATACAATATTGGAATTGATTATACTCTTATACTAAATAATTGGGGGATTTCCGGGTATTTACTCAATAAAAAACAAACATCTACTTTTAGGTGAACATCAGAATCAATTATTCCCTTCAACATGCAAACCATGCCTATTTCGGAAAAAAGCCGGACCAAGTTCCCTTAGTCCGGCTTGAATATGGTCAATTGGATTTGGTGGTGTCCTTGGAGCTCTTCGATCTACCAAATAAACCCTTCACCAAATCCTTCACTTCATCTGCCGCTTTATCCTGTGCCTCTTCTACCTTTTTATTAAGCTCATTTTTGGCACTGTCTTGTGCCGCATCCGCTTTTAGCTTCATCTCTTGCTTGGCACTGTCCTCTTGGGCCTTGAACTGCTCTGTCAACTGTTCCTGCAATTTTTTACCTTCTGAAGAAGCCCTGGCCTTTAAGGCATTGGTGATCATGGCTTCCATGCTTTCCCCTCCTGCCAAACCGATCTTAGGCTGCTGATAGCTTCCTCCCAAATTGATGGCCAAAGGAATCTTGGTCTCTCCAGTTGCTTCTGTTCCAGCAATTGAAGCCAGCAAATTGTTCGCTTGACTACCCAACTTCCCTGCTGGAATTTCCATATTTACCAAGTAATTAATACTGCCATCAAAACCAGTACTCCCCTGAACCTTGGCAGTATAATCCCACAACTTAATATCAAATGGGCTGACTTCCAGCATTCCATCCTTGATCTCCGCTTTTAATTTCAGGTCTTTGATCTGAATGGTATTGCCATCCTTTAATTTGGTCAAGGAAGTAATGCCGCTAATGATCTTACTGTTTTCCAAAACCGCTTGGGCCACTTCGATCAAACCATTCCCATCCAGAGAAGAAAGAACTGGCATCATATCTTGGCCCAAATTACCCGAAAGGGAAAAACCACTGGTAAAATCACCCGTCAGGTGCTGGGCAATTGGTGCAAAGGCCTTGACTGTATTGAAAGCATTGAAAGCCTCCTGAATACTGATGCCTAGCACTTTAAAATCCATATTGAACTTAGGGTCTTTGATATTCTGGGTATTATAAGCTCCGTTAAGGGTCATTTGCCCCCCTAGGGTTTTCATACCGGCATCCTTAAAGGTCAAAACACCATCTTTTAAGGTCATTTGTCCTTTGGCATCATTAAATACCAAATTATCATATAAGACCTCATCCGCCTGCACAGTCATGTTGAAATCGATGTTCTTGGGCAGTTCAATCAAGGTCAACTCAGTAGTGTCGGCTGTTGTGCTTTCACCCTCTGTCATCCATTCGTTGATATTGAACTTACTGGAGCTGATATCCAGCTTACCCTTCAACACTTCATTCTCCTCAAACAAATAAGCCATATAGTTCGAAAGGCTGCCTGTTGCTTTTACTGGACTTTCTCCCAGCCTTGCATCAAAGTCGCTTAGATTAACAGCCTGAGGACTAAAATCTCCCATAGCCTGATGGATACGAATCCCCTGCGGCAAATCACTATCGGTATAATAAAAGTCACTTAGCTCCACCTTCCCTCTAGTGTCCAAGTTATTGTACCGTTCAGCTTCAACATCCGCATAGCTTCCTTTGGTATCAATATTAGCTTTGATTTTTCCTTCCATAATAACCCCTTCCATAGGGAAAATCTTACTGATCTTACCCAAATCAACAGCACCATGAACAGCACCATCCCAATTAAGCTGGTCCAAATCACTGATTTTCATATTTCCGCTTACCTCTTCTCCTTCTAACTTAAAACCAATATTGGACATATCTACTAAAAAGTCAGCCATTTTCCCTGAATTATTGACGATAGAGGTTTTAATATTTAAATCCTCAATGGGAGCAGGATACTCTTCACTTTTCACATAACCATCACTCAAGTTCATTTTGGCATTAATCGCTGGAATGATATTGGCTACACTATCATATCGTCCCTTTGCAGTGGCATCTACATCCATAATACCCTTTAGTTCCATTCCTTCTATTGGAAAGATAGAAGTCAGTTCTGCCAAGTTAAGCTTGCCCTTTAACTGACCGTCCACATCATATGTAACCAAGTTTTCCAATAATAACCTTCCCGATATTGGATTGGACCCGAAAGTCAGGTTAAAGGCGGGAATATCCACCGTGGTATAATCCAGCTTTCCAGATTCATTTTTGACAGTCAGGTCTATATTGACATCCTTCACTGGTCTTGGCAGGTCAGGATACTGGAACATACCTTCCTTTACCTTCAGGCCAATATTAAACTTTGGAAACTCATTTTCATTATAAGTGCCTTTCAGAAAACCTCCAAAATCCATGGTCCCACTGGTGTTCAATCCCGAGAATGATGCTGTATATATCCCTGGCACTAGGGAAAGCACACTCTTAAAAGTGTTTTCTTTTCCCTCAAAGGTCAAATCCATATCAATATCATCTTCTGGCATGGCCACAAAACCACTCACCCCAAACAAAAAGTCATTTAAACCAAACTGTCCTTCTCCAAAGGAAAACTTCATTTGGGTCATATCCACTTGGATTTCTGTATCAGCCGTAAATACCTTGTCACTGATATAATTGACATCTTCGTAGTCTATTCGTAAGACTTTGGTATCAATACGACCATCTATCCCGTAAATATCAGCACTGAAATCACCTGCACCTTCCAATTGAAAATCCTGCAAAGCCATAAAGTACTTGAGCTGTCTGTCATCATACACAAAGTTGAGATCATTGACCTTCATCAGGTCAATTCCAAATTTGAAATTGGAAGGTTCCTCAGGCGCAGCAGGCTCCTCACTCTCTTTCATGATATCATAATTGGCCTTTCCATCTTCCAAAACCTTCACATAGACCTGTCCTCCATCCAAATGAATCCCGGTGAGTTCCGGATAATCACCAAAAATCACAGAAAACAAATTCAGATCCACCTGAAAGCTCTTGACATGGGCCAAGGTGTCTCCTTCAAATGGCGTACGACCAACGATGCCAAACTCTTCAATGGTGGCCGAAATATTGGGGAATCGTTTCAAAACACTTAGGCTAAAGTGATCAGCGTCATAAAAAACATCTGCATCCAACGTATTGGCTATTTCTTGATCAATACGTTGCACAATTTTATCCTTGAAAACAATAGGGAGCGCGATTAAGCTCACTAATAGGAGCGCAAAAACGACTAATACTACTATCAGGGTCTTCTTCATGGCAAAATTTAATATTTGATTTATCCTGTAATGTATGCTGATCCCAGCATATTAAAAATTCACCTAAAATTACATCAAATTTAATGCCTTGAAGACTTTTGTCTAAGGAAAGAATAAAAAATGCAGGTTACTAGACAGACATTAACTTAAAGTGGTAATCAATATTCTCATTTTTTTGATGACTGATCTGCTTCCTAAGGTGATAAAAAGCCTCTAGGAGAGGGGCATTATTAAGATTCCCTGCATCCACAGCTTTGAACCCTATCAATTCGATAAGCCTCTTCACCTTAAACTTATCACTTTCATTATCCCCACAGAAATACGTTTCCTTTACCAGCTCTAAAGGGTCTGACTTCGGATAGTCTAAGCCTAGATTATTAAAGCCTTTCAGTACCCGATCATAACCGGAATTCTCCTGAATATAACGGGTATTGCAGGCAAAATGGGGATTATAATTCCCATTAGTGCAATCCAAAACGATCTTGTCCGTATTGTCAAATTGATTTAAACACTGGCACACCAAAGGCAAAAACTCATTTTCACAACATATCAGGATGACATCGGCTTTTCGCATGGCCTCGCAATATCCAAAAACCTTGTCCTTTTGCATTTTAAGAATTTTCCATTCAATCTGATTCGCTTCAAATTCCTCCCTTACGCCAAACACAACATTCAAGCCCCTGGAAATGTATTTGTTTCCCAGGCTGATAGAAAGTTTCGTTCCGCCTATTATTCCTAAAGTCATGCAAATAGTATAATTATAAAGTATAGTATTAAATATTAACGACTGTGGAAATATTACCCTTCTTGGTGAGAGAACGGGTAATCAATGGGTGATTGTACTGGTCGAATTTACTACTTGTATAATCATCTGAAAACTATAAAATTTCAAGCGATTTACCAAATTTATTACTGCAATAATCACCCCAAACACATGCAATGCGTTTTTGAAATGACGAAAACCCGAAATTATCATTCAAATGAATCAGACAGACTTACCAGGACTTATTTACCTGTTCAAGTAACTCATCATGAATATTCCCATTACTGGCCACAATCTCCCTTCCAAATACAAAGTTCATACCATTTCCAAAATCACTTACCTTACCGCCAGCCTCTTGCACAATGATCAGACCACCAGCCACATCATAAGAATTGAGGTTATATTCAAAGAATCCTTCCACTCTTCCTGATGCCACATAACATAAATCCACTGCCGCACTTCCCAGCCTCCTAATTCCATGGGACTTCTGCATAATACTTTTTAAAATCATCAGGTAATCATCTAGCTTATCAAACTGATAATAGGGAAAACCAGTAGCAATTAAACTATCAGCTAGGGTAGGAGCAGAACTTACCTGAATCTTGGTATCATTACAAAATGCACCGCCTCCTTTAGTAGCATAAAAACATTCATTATTATTCACTTCATATACTACACCCAAAATGATTTCATCCTTTTGCATCAATGCGATACTCACCGAAAAGACCGGTATTCCATGTACAAAATTAGTGGTGCCATCCAAAGGGTCCACGATCCAGTTATACTCTTCTTCCTGCTTATTGACCGTACCCTCTTCTGTGATAAAACCTGCAGCAGGCAAGGCCTCCTTAAGCCCTTTTACCACTATTTTTTCAGCCTCTTTGTCTACATAGGAAACAAGGTCATTGAAGCCCTTATGCTCCACCTCATTTAAATCAAAACTTTGTCTTTCTTTTCTAATAAATGCTCCAGCCTCTTTGGCTATCAAAATGGTTTTATCCAAAAGCTCTTTCAATTCCATCATCTAATTTTTACCTGAAACAGTAATCACAATTTCCCCTTTGACGGGGTTATTTTCATAATATGTTATTAACTCTGACAAACTACCACGTATATTCTCTTCAAACACCTTGGTAAGCTCTCTGGAGACACAGGCCAACCTATCCTCACCAAAGGCCTCTTTAAACTGACCAAGGGTTTTCAAAAGCCGATGTGGTGACTCATAGAAAATCATGGTCCTTGGTTCTTCTAACAAATTCTCGATACGTGTTTTACGCCCTTTCTTATGCGGCAAAAAACCTTCAAAAACAAATCGGTCATTAGGCAAGGCTGAATTGACTAGGGCGGGAACAAATGCAGTAGGACCGGGCAAACAATTCACCAAGAGCCCAGCTTCTCTGGCAGCCCTGACCAATAAAAACCCAGGATCACTGATAGCCGGCGTTCCCGCATCACTGACCAAGGCAAATTGTTCCCCTGCTTCCATCCGCTCAATGAGCTTCTCCACGGCCTTATGTTCATTAAAAATATGGTAGCTCTGCAAGGGCCTCTTGATCTCAAGGTGTTTCAATAATTTCCCTGTAGTACGCGTATCCTCTGCAAGGATGACATCTGCAGTTTTCAGCACCTGGATGGCACGCAAAGTAATATCTTCCAAGTTTCCTATAGGCGTGGGAACCACATATAGGTCAGGTCTATTCGTCTCTGTCATTTTTGAAGATTATCGATGGCATCAGCCAGCTTTCTATCCTTTTCTGTCACAATATTTCCTTGATCATGTGTGCACAACTCAATGACTACTTTATTATACACATTGCTCCAATTGGGATGGTGACCATGAGCTTCTGCTAAAAATGCCACCCTGCACATAAATGCAAAGGCCTCTGTAAAATCACCAAATTCAAATGTCTTTTTAAGTTTATCGTCTTCTTCTGCCCACATACAAATATTTTTTAAAGTGATATTATTCCTTCAATTTTGGCAGCCTTTTCATAAATGCCCAAAATGGAATCACTGTCAGGCATCATCGCCTTTATGGTTACACTGACATAGGTACCCTTTGCAGATTCCTTTAAACTGATTTCATTATTGGGCAACAAACTGGCCACCTCAGCTTCCTTACCCTTCGGCACAATAAATTTAAACATGTACAATGCTGGAAAGGAATTCTGCTCTTCCAGCTTCGTCTTAAATGCCTTTTTATCAAATTCTTTTCTCATAATTACCCCGAATTTAGTCTTTTAACATGATAGATGAAAAATTAAATCCCCTAAACAAGAAAATCCCATCCTCTTAAAGAGAATGGGATTCGATATTAAAGGCAAATCCTAATTAAAAGAATTTGTACCTGTAGTCCTTCACATCAGCCAACTCTTGGGCAGCCATCATAATCATATAAGTTGTTCTTTGCTTAGCACTTGCCTCCAATTGGTTTTTGTACATGCTGTAATCGGCAATTTCACCCGCTGGAGTTTTGCTGTTCAGCTTAGCGACAATCACGCCAATATCTTCCTTGATAGGCTTGGTAATACCACCTTCTTCCAAACCGAAGATAGCTCCAACTGCCTTTGGTGCATAGCCAATTCCAGGAATGGTATTGTCCATTAGGTTCAAATCAGCTGCAGTACCCAATGATGCAAACTCAGGAAAGGCTTCCTTCATCGCAGCAAGGCTCTCTTTTCCTGCCAATTTATCCATGATCACTTTAGCTTTCTTATCATTTCTAACCTGAGCAGTTACTTCAGCCCTTACTTGCGCCAAAGTCACCTCTTCTCCATCAGTCTTACCATTCAAGGTAGCCACTATATAAGCATTCTCCAATTCGAACACTTGGGAAACACTTCCGATAGAAGCATCATTAAACGCCCATCTTACCACTTCTCTTGCTCCGGTAAGGTTATTGATCGTTCTTGCATTGGTGGTCAGTTCACCTGCAGACATCACTCTATATCCTTCTTCCTCTGCATTGGTTTTAAACTCATCAGCATTACCGGTATTGGCCGCGAAGTAATCTGCATCTCTGAAAATTTCATTTCTAGTGGCATCACTTGGTCCTAATTCCAACTCAAGAACAGCTAATTTCACCGTCTCGGTTTTAGGCAATTCCGTAACACTGATAATATGATAACCATATTCTGTCTCTACCACTTCATTGATCAAGCCAGTAGACTTGGCATCAAACACAGCTTCAGCAAATGGCTCTACGAAGTCTGCTTTGGCAAACCAACCAAGGTCACCACCTCTTTGGGCAGTAGCGTCTTGACCGTATTGCTGTGCTGCTGCGAAGAAGTTACCTGATTCCTTTACTTCAGCAAGCACTTCCTCAGCTTGTGCCTTCACTTCAGCTTTTGCCGCATCATCCATACCTTGTGTCCCCAGCAAAATATGACTGGCCCTCATTCTAGGAGTACCCTCAAATTTATCAGAAACTTTATAAGTTACATAAGTACTTCTGTTGGTAATGAAGGGACCATACACTCCACCTTCTTCAATCTCTTCAGTATTTGAGGTCAAATCAGTAGGAAGTGGCTGGCCAGGTAGGAAAGTTCTAAATGGATTACTGAACTCTGAATTTCTCAACACAAAAACAGAGTCATCTTCACTCGCTCTTAATTCGGCAGTCAACTGGTCGATTTCCTGAATTACTGCTGCAGAATCCTCACCGCTAGGGTAAAGGTTAAAAGTAACGTAAGAAATATCTCTGGTTTTCTCCGCCTGGAACCTGTCCTTGTTTTCCTCCAAATAAGCCTTCAAATCAGATTCATTGATGGTAATCGCAGAATCGGATACCGCATAATAAGGAATAAACAAATGCTCCACATCAGCAATGCTTGATTGCATTTTGTATTGTAAGGCTCCTTCTTCCTTATTGGCATAAGATGAAGCGGCCAAAAGGTTATCATACTTGATACGCAATCTAGAGTCAGCAAAGGTCTGCTCTTGTTGCGCCCACATGGCACGTTGTTGAGCCGGAGCTGATTCCAATGATTGCAAGAACGAGATCAATTGTTGTCTATCAAACTCTCCTGTCTCTGGATTGGTCAATTGCTGACGAAGTTCAGCTACAATGTTCTTACCTTGAACCATGTCCACCAATTCCTCGTCGGAAATGGTCATTCCTAGGGCTTCGTATTGCTCAGAAAACACTTTCTTCACTACCATTCCCTGCCATGCCTGCTCACGGATACTATACATTTCATTCTCGGATGGATTTCTCCCCGTGTTTTGAACATAGTTTTGCTTAAATAGCTCCACTTGATTCAAATACTCATCATAGGAAATTTCCTCTCCGTTGATTTCTCCCACTGTGGTATCCCTACCTCCGAGGAGCATGGAATTCGGACCCAATAAGTCTCCTCCCACGAGGAAAAGTATCAATCCAAATGCAATAACACCTATTGCAAGACCTGTTCTCTGTCTAATTTCTTTTATTAAAGCCATTCTTCTAGTTTTTGAAGTGTCGCAAAATAATTACATCTAACGGTAAATTCAAAATATTATCGCTGTCAATAAATTACTTATTAAATTCTCTTATGCATTTATCTTTAATTTTACCGTATCGATTCGGTGTTCTTGCTTGGAAACAACCGTAAAAGTAAATGGCCCATAAACCACTGATTCGCCCTTTTTAGGGATATTTTCTGTGATGGAAAGTATAAAACCCGATAAGGTGTCGTAATCCCCTTCTGGCAAATTCCAATCGTATTTTTCATTAAGATAATCTATCTCATGCCGGGCACTCAAAAGATACTCATAGTCACCCACCTGTTGCTCTATCAGGTCATCATTGTCATATTCATCCTCTATTTCTCCAAATATCTCCTCTATGATGTCCTCCATACTCACAATTCCACTCGTACCTCCAAATTCATCTACAACCAAAGCCAAACTCTTCCTTTCTGAGATAAACTGCACCAATAGCTCATTCACCAAAGCGGTCTCTGGCACAATAATGATAGGCGTAAGGATGTCTTCTATACTTTTGGGTTTTTTGAACAGCTCCAAATGATGGCAATATCCGATCACATCATCAATATTTTCCTTATACACTATGATTTTGGAATGACCACTGCTCATAAAGATGCTTTTAAGGTCTTGGATATCGTCCTCTACATCCACGGCCACAATATCTGTCCTCGGCACCATACAATCCCTCGCCTTTACCGTCTTGAACTCCACGGCATTGTCAAAGATCTTGGTATCTATATCCATACCATCATCACCCTCTGTTTCCAGATTATTCTGGATAAAAGTATTCAGATCAGTGATCTTAAACACAGGTTTATCCTCACTGTATTCTAATTTTAGAATCTTAGTAATGAAAAACCTGGACATTCCAACTACCAGCCAAACCACCGGATATAGCAAATAATAAATTACCAAAAAAGGCAATGCAAAAAAGCCCAACAAATTATTAGGGTTAAGCATAAAAATGCTCTTGGGAATAAACTCCGCTGTGATCAGTACAATGATCGTAGAAATAACAGTCTGTATGATCAAAACAGACGCCTCATGATTCAAGCCCTCAGGTAAGGCCCTTTCAATGCTCGGCTCCAAGAGATAGGCCATAAAGATCCCGTAGACTACCAAAGAGACTGTGTTTCCTAGTAGGGTAGTCCCAATAAACTGCCCCGGGTTTTTCACAAAACCAGCCAACACCTTCCCAGTAAAACCACCTTGTTTGTTTTGTAGTTCTATCTGAAGTTTATTGGCTGATACAAAAGCGATTTCCAATCCTGAAAACAAGGCTGAAAACAAAAGTGTGATCAGGACATAGGCCAAATATTGATATTCCATTATGGGCGTTTTTTCTTTCTTTTTTGCTGATGATGAGCCTCTTGGCCCTCATTTTCAGCCATCTTGGTCTTCATATATTTATACCAAAATAACATGGCCACAGCAAACATAAAAATAGGATAGCTAAAAGTAATCCCTTGGGTCATGGTTACATGAGTCCCTATAATCACCAATGCTGCCGACAATGATAGTAAAATAATCCCTTTTAATTTCATAGATAATTGCTCACATTCAGGAACAGCCCCTGATCAAGGCCTGCCCCCGGTATTTTCTTCTGGAATCGGAATGCTACCATCCGTCACTTCATAGAAAGTAATATCAGTCAAGGCTTCATCTGACTCCATTCCTTTGGCCGGAATAACCGTACCATCCTCCTTAGTTACTGTTACAAACTTCTCAGTATAAATCTTCCCATTTCTTTCATCCCAGAAGAGTTCCTCTGAATTTAACTTGGTGCCATTTTCCAGATTATGCACCCGTACATCTCCTTCACCACGGTAAATTTTATCCCTTTGATTTTGGAAGCCTTTATCTGCCTGAATGGTGGAAGTAAGCTTCCCTTCATCATCAAAGAAATGGATTAAAATCCCCTTGGGGAATTCAGAATCTCCATTATCAAAAACCAACTGCTGCTCAGCATTCACCTTGACCTTTACCCGGGCAGAATCACTGCGATAAACTTCCATTCCAGTCGTCACCCTTACCGGTCCATCATAGTTTTGGAGCTGCCTAAGGTCTACACTTTCCCTGCAGGAAAAACCAAGCAATGATATCAAAAGAAACAAAACACTCCGTCTCATGGCACAAATTTATCAAATTAATCTTGTTTTAATTCTTTTTGGTACGAAAGAAAAAAGGCGGTTGTTTAAACCGCCTTTTTATATTTTACAAAAGAAGTATGATTTCTTGAATTAATCTCTGGTTTTCAAGGATACAGTTTGACCTATCCAGCAGCCGGTATTCAAAGTTTGGCCCACTTGGTAGCCTTCAGTAAACAACTCCTCTTTAGAAGGGAATCTTGCCTTGGCATTGGCCATTCCTTTATTATCACCTGCTTTAGCAAAAGCGTCATAAGCAGCAATAAAGATCGAATAATCTTTTACTCTACTTTGACCACCTCTACAGTCATTGGAAGAACCCATGTACAAGCTACCGATAAATGACCATGCATCAGAAGTTTTTTCTGGATCAAGTTCGGCCACACTCATTGCAGACTGTCTGGCAGCAGATTTTTTACCCAATTGAGCTTGCGCCTTGGCCAAGTCATAAGTAACCTCAGCTTTTTGCTTGTTATTTTCAGCCAACTCCAATGCTCTGGTAAACATTTCTTCTGCCTTGGCATAATTTCCATCCTGCATATATCTCAGACCTCTTACTTGGGAAGTAGAGAATGTAGGGCTGTCATTATCCACCACTTCAAGGGCTTTAGAGAAAGTCTCTGAAGAAGTACACTTATACTGTACAGAATACTGGAAGATTCTTTTTGCCAATGCCACATTGCTTGGATCTGCTTCCAACTGTGGACCTAATTTCTCTTGGATAAAATCACAATCGATGATTTCCATGGCCACAAGAATTTGATCCAATGTAGATTTCTCTCCAGAAGCATCAGCACCTTCAGCTTCAGCTTTATCTAAACGAGCATAGAGATTATCATAGATATCAAGGACCTGCTCATCTGTATAAGCTTGGTTATAGGCATAGTTTCTGTACACAAGGTCGAAATAAGCCGGCACCAACCCTACGGTGTTGATCTCCCCATTAAGTTCAATATCTTTGGCAAAATAAGACGCCGCATCAGCTACTTTATCCTTATTTCCTCTATAATATCTATAACCGTAATAAGCCTTATTTTCTATCCATTCAGCCTCATTATTGTATTTTTCAGCTCTGATGTCATAAATTGCCATGACAGAATCTTGATAAATCGCTTTTTGAGCCTCATCTGTAGCCGCTTCAGCAGCACCATCATAAACTTTCACCCCATTGATATATATGGCTTCGTTTAGGTCTGGAGCATTTACCAATAACCAATGCAATGGTTTGGTCGCCTGAATAAATTGATCTGATTTCAAATAATCATTGTAGGCAGCATTATACTCCCTAGCTTTAGCCTCCTTTTGAGGATCTGAAGGCCAATTCCAACCATCCTGTGCATGGGCCAAGCCCACCACAACAAAAGATAATAACCCTAATAATGCAAATTTAGCTTTCATACTCGTTGTGTTTATTCAAATACTTTTTTGTAGAACCAACTATTATCATTGATGGAGAAGCCCAGGGTGAATTTATAATAATTCTCTTGAACCAATCCATTACTTGTTGTACCTCTCTGTCCTACTTTCACAGCTATATTCAATAGTGATAAGCTGCTCATAGGAACAGAAGCTCCAAAATTGATGCCAATATCATTGACCTTATTTTGGTTAATAAGATATGGGGTTTGCTCAAACTCAATTCCTGCCCGGAAAGTAGAACGCATAAACACGCTCTCCAAAGAATAAATATCAGGAACAAATTGTCCGCCTAAACCAACTTTAAAAGACTTTCCTAGACCTGAATTGTCATCGGCAAAGGACCTATAATCCCTAAAATCCTGATGTTGAGCTTCAAGTCCAATGACAAATTTATTAATTTTTTCGAAAGATATACCATAACCTAATTTATTAGGTAAATAAATACTTCCAATTTCATCATTGTAAATCAGTACACCGTCTGCATCAGGATCAGTGCCTTCACCATCCTCAGCAACTTTTGCATAGCGTTTTGTCTTTAGATCACCATACAACTGATAGATCGCGCCAAAATTCAGCCTGCTGCGGTCACCTGTGCGAGCCATATAATGCAAGCCGCCTTTGAGAGCAAAATCATTGATCGTCTGTCTATCATAAAGTTCTGTAACCAAACCAGTCAAGCTACCTTCATCATCCACCAGTGATAATTGCTCCCTGGCGATGGTAGAACCAAAAACATAACTCCCCTGAAAGCCAACATTAAAGTTTTTTACTAATTCAAAACCGGTATTCAAATACACCTCACTGATTCCTCCACGTCCTCTAATCCTATTTAGGGCCGTAAAATCCGAATTAACCACATCACTTTGGATAATGTGCTCATAATCCACGGCACTCACCTGGTTCAATCCGAGCCCAACAGTCCATTTTCTGGGACTGATGGGTAAAGATACAGCCACATAACTTAAACCTCCTCCATCAAGTGTGGCACTACTTTCTTCAGTTTTAGCTTGATAGCGTTTATAGTTAAATGCAGCTTGAAAGTTGAAAACATTGTTCTTTACAGACAATGCAGGATTCACTTGATTCACAGACCAAGCATCTCCATAACTTATACCCAAACCGCCCATTGCTTGGTTTTGGGTAAGACCAGAATTGTTCATATCCCCAACTCCAATGGAACTGTAGGTAGAAGAACCAATTTGTCCTTTTGCTTGATTAAATATAAAAAAGGCGCAAAAGACGCCTAACAGATGCAGTCTAGTTTTTATTGACATTGTAAATTAATATTCTATTCAGACCATGAAGGACTAAATTGGGGATTACAAATATGTGGTCTTTTGTTAAGCTTTCAAAGAATTTTGCATCACCACCACAAATAAAGACCTTTAAATCCTGATGATTGCCAAGGTATTGCTTGATGATACCTTCTATTTCATGTTTAATTCCAAAATAAACACCACTTTTCATTCCATCTAGGGTATTGCCCCCGATCAATCCAGGCTTAACTTCCTCGAAATCATAATCAACCAGCGGCAATCGTGCCGTTTGTTCATGCATGGCCCTGAATCTCATCTGAAGCCCCGGGGATATTGCCCCGCCCAAATAGGCCTTATACGCATCGATGAAATCATAAGTAATACAAGTTCCCAAATCAATGCTCAAAACCGGGCCTTTACCTGTTTTACTGTAAGCACCAATAGCCGCTGCCAGCCTATCAAGCCCCAAAGTATGTGGGGTTTGATATTGGTTTTTCACCGGCAAAAGCGTCCCTTGGTCCAAAAACAAAAAGCCAAAGGGCAACATCAATTCAAGTTCTTGGCTGGACCAACGCACCGAACTGACAATGACATGGTCAAAATCCCAAGCGTCGGTATATCGGAGCAGCTCATCTATATAATTCAGGCTTTGCTCCTCAATCATCTCCAGACCATCAAACAGGGCACTTTTTATCCTGGTATTCCCTATATCTATGACTAAATTCCTCAATCAAAATCCATTTTGAACCGAACCGTTCTACCAATCTTTTGTGACCTTTTGATTTTAAAAACAGCAGGCCAAATTTTCGCCTAAATTAATGATTTTAATATCCGAGTTTGAAATCAAGTGTATAAATTTATCTTTACATATCTGATTTTAACAAACTTTAACCCTCCCATGGATACTTCCAATATCTACCATATAATCGGCCTGATGTCCGGCACCTCCGGCGATGGACTCGACATGGCTCATTGTAGGTTTGTTTATGAGCAAAAATGGTCCTTCAGTATCATTGAAGCGACTACTGTCCCATTCCCTGAGAACTTAGGCAAAAAACTTAATCAAGCACACCAGCTTTCCGGGGAGGAACTCTGCCTTTTAGACAGGGAATTTGGAACATGGATGGGAGAAAAGATAAAAGAATTCTGTAAAAGCTATCAGCTAAGGCCGGACGCCGTAGCCTCTCATGGGCATACCGTTTTTCACCAACCACAAAAAAGATTGACCACACAGATCGGTTGCGGATGGAGTTTAATGCAAACATGCGGTTTGCCCGTGATCAATGATTTTAGAACCTTGGATGTTTTACTAGGCGGCCAAGGCGCTCCATTGGCACCAGTAGGGGATCATTACCTTTTCGAAGCATATGACTTCTGCTTAAATCTAGGAGGAATTGCTAATATCTCCATGATAAGCAAAGGACAGAGAAAGGCTTTTGACACCTCTCCGTTCAACCTCTTACTGAACCATTTTGCCGCAAAAAAGGGGCTCCCTTATGATGATAAAGGGAAACTGGCAAAGAAAGGAAAAGTAATCCCCGAACTTCTGGAACAACTTAATTCCCTACCTTATTATGAAAATATTGGCGCTAAATCTCTAGGAAGAGAAAATATAGAAAACAGCTTTTTACCTTTATTGGAAAACAGAAACGCGGAAGTAGAAGATACCCTGGCCACCTTAGTAAGACACTATGCAGAACAGATCAGCAAAGTAGTGTTGGAACATTCAATAAAATCTCCGAGCAAATTACTTATTACAGGAGGAGGGGCCTATAACCACTTTTTCATTGAAGTGCTATCAGAAAAATTAGGAGACAAAGCAATAGCCATCGTACCGGATCGAGAAATCGTAGATTTTAAGGAAGCGCTGATTTTTGCCTTCTTGGGCGTCCTAAAACTAAGAAAAGAAGCCAATTCCCTTGCTTCTGTAACAGGCGCCAGCAGAAACAGCTGCGGGGGCACCCTCTATCTTCCAGACTTAACAGCTTGACCTAGCCACTGTATCCCCTTCATGAACACCAATGTTTTGGAATGAGCTCTCCAAAAGTTAAAATCAGTTTTTCACCAATTTGGGCTTATCCATTGTGCAAAATCATTAAATTGAATGGATAGGACATATGACGCAGTCTGATCAGGAAACAATACAACCCAAAAAACAACCATGAACAGCAACTTTTATCTACAAAAAATCAAAACAAGGCCTAAAGAACAAGCAGATTTCTTACATATACCAAACTTCAGTCAAACATAGGGTCGTTAAATAGCATAAATAAGTTTTTTTTATATTTTTGTACCACCTTAAAATTCCGAGTATGATTGAACCGCTCAAAAAATTTGAGGATAAACCGCCTGAAATAGTTTTTGAATGGAATGATAGTGAAACAGAAGCTAAAGGATGGGCTGTGATCAACTCTCTGAGAGGAGGCGCGGCAGGGGGCGGGACCCGTATGAGAAAAGGCTTGGACAGAAGGGAAGTGGAAGCTTTGGCAAAAACCATGGAAATAAAATTCACGGTTTCGGGACCACCCATAGGAGGGGCCAAATCGGGAATAAATTTTGATCCAAACGACCCAAGAAAGGGAGAGGTGCTCAACAGATGGTATAAAGCAGTAATGCCCATACTCAAAAGCTATTACGGCACTGGTGGAGATCTCAATATAGATGAAATCGAAGAGGTCATTCCCATCACCGAATCTTTCGGACTTTGGCATCCCCAGGAAGGTATAGTTCATGGCCATTTTCATGCTACTGAACCCCAAAAGATCAAGAAAATTGGCCAATTGCGACAAGGAGTTTCCAAAATTCTGGAAGACCCACATTATACACCTGACAGTCCAAAAAAGTACAAGGTAGCAGACATGATCACCGGTTTTGGGGTAGCTGAAGCCGTCAAGCATTATTATCGACTTTGGGGCGGAAAGATTAAAGGTAAGAGAGCCATCATCCAAGGCTGGGGCAATGTGGGAGCAGCAGCAGCCTGTTTTCTAGCCGTAGAAGGAGTTAAAGTAGTGGGCATCATGGACAAAGAAGGAGGCCTGATCAATGAAACCGGTTATAGCCTTGATGAAATCCGAAAATTATTCACCCATAGGTCAGGCAATAAATTGGTAGCGGAGAGGTTGATACCTTTCAAGGAAATAAATAAAAACATTTGGGATATCCCCCATGAAATATTTATTCCTGCGGCTGCTTCAAGATTAATTAATATTGACCAAGTGAGGCGTTTGACAAAAGCCGGACTGGAAGTGATTTCTTGCGGAGCCAATGTTCCCTTTGCGGATAAAGAGATCTTTTTCGGTCCCATAGGCTTGGCAACGGACCAAGAAGTATCGGTTATTCCTGACTTCATTGCCAATTGTGGAATGGCCAGGGTTTTTGCCTATTTGATGTCAGATCATGCTGAAGTGACCGACAAGGCAATTTTTGAGGATGTAAGCCAAACAATTCTAAAGGCTTTAAAAAAAACGCATAAAATGCAGCCCGAAAAGACGGGCATCGCAAGAAAATCTTTTGAAATAGCTATTAATCAACTGATTTAGTGTCGATATCTTTTCACTATCAAAAATATTAACACAAAATTAATTTATCCCGACCATACTATTTTTGTTTGGTGGGAATTAGGCAAAATGAGTAGTTTAGGGGAATCATAACAAAATCCTTCAAACCACTCTTTGAACTATAGATAAACAAATCAGCGTAAACAAAGACGAAAAAAATTTAATTTCATTTTAATGAAGAATATTATTATTGCATTTGGTATTATTTGGGGAGCCATATTTTACACGGGGATACCCTCAGTTTTGGCACTTGAAAATAACCATAAAACAGAAGTTGCGCAAGACCATGAACAAGTAGATCAAGACCATTCATCGGATTCCATGCACGCCTCTGATACACCAGGAGAACATGGGGAGGAAGAAGGAGGACATGGACAAGCTCCTATTTGGTTAGTAATTCCATTTGTAGTTTTATTATTGATGATCGCCACTGGACCGCTATTCTATGAGCACTTTTGGCATCATAACTATCCAAAGGTGGCCATTGGTCTGGCCACACTGGTAGTGGCCTATTATCTCTTTGTGCTACATGATGTTCATCAGCCCATACATGCCCTGGCCGAGTACTTGCAGTTTATTGCATTACTGGCCTCATTATATATAGCATCAGGTGGAATTCTGATCAAAGTGGATAAAAAGTCTACACCGCTTGCCAATGTGACCCTCTTGATCATAGGTGCCATTATCTCCAATCTGATCGGTACCACTGGTGCATCGATGCTTTTAATCAGACCTTTTATCAGGTTAAACAAGCATAATATCCAAGCTTACCATATTATCTTCTTTATTTTTATGGTGAGTAATGTGGGTGGCTCACTGACACCTATTGGCGACCCGCCTCTTTTCTTGGGTTTCTTAAAAGGCATTCCATTCTTCTGGACATTGGAACATAACTGGCCAGCTTGGGCCTTGGCTTTGACGATCCTTTCAGTGGCATTTTACTTCATCGACCGTAAATTTGGCAGGGCCAATGACAACGAAAGTATAGAAGAAGTAGCCTATACTAATAAAATGTCCTTGATAGGTTCCAAAAACTTCTTATGGCTTTTGATCATCATCATCTCTGTTTTCTTGGATCCAAATGTATTGGATTGGGTGCCGGCAATACATTACGATGGAATGAAATTCTCCTTTATCAGGGAAATCATCATGTTCTCTGTCGCCTTCTTTTCCTATAAATTTGCAGACGAAAGGGCCATTAAAGGAAATGAATTCAATTTCGAGCCCATCAGGGAAGTGGCTTATATTTTTATCGGTATCTTTGGTACCATGATGCCTGCCCTGCAATTGGTAGGCAACTTTGCCAAATCTCCAGAAGGATCTGAATTGATTACCCACAATACACTCTATTGGGGAACAGGTCTGCTTTCAGGATTTTTGGACAATGCACCTACTTACTTAAACTTCTTAGCTGCCGCCATGGCCTCAAAAGGAGCCTCCATTTCTAATGTGGAAATGGTCAGACAATTCGCCATGGACGGCTATCATGATTCAGCCTTTGAATTGATGGCAATATCTTTGGCTGCTGTATTCTTTGGTGCCATGACTTATATTGGTAATGGACCCAACTTTATGGTAAAATCAATTGCAGAACAAAGCGGTATCAAAATGCCTTCCTTCTTTGGCTATATTATCCGCTTTTCCATACCGATATTACTTCCAGTATTAATTATCGTTTGGCTAGTCTTTTTTGCCTTCTCTTGATAGTACTGAAAACCAAAAAAAGGCTGAAACTTGAGTTTCAGCCTTTTTTTGGTCCACCAACACTCATTTTACTTTTTATTCCTTTGAACTACAATAACTTATACATCACACCAATAATCTCCCATCAATTTTGACTAATAAAAATGGCAATCCCAGAGATTATTATCTATCTTATTAGAGACTATAAATCACAAACCTTCTTCGCCTATGCCAAGAGCTAAAAAAACCGAGAACAACCGAAAAATCTTTGTTTTGGACACTTCGGTCATACTCTATGCCCACAATTCAATCATGAATTTTGCAGAACACGATGTGGTTATTCCCATCACCGTTTTGGAGGAATTGGATCAGTTCAAAAAGGGCAATGATTCTAAAAATTTTGAGGCGAGAGAGTTTATTAGATTGTTGGACAAATTGTCTAAAGACAAGATGATCCATCACTGGACCCCACTCAACGGAAAAACCAAAGGGTTCTTTAAGGTAATGATGACCTCTGACAAACTAAAAGGGGAGCCTATCAATGCCAATAAGGTCTTTGGTGAGGAAAAAAATGACCATAAAATCCTCAATGCAGCTCTCGTGCTTAAACGAGAAGAAGATGGTAGGAAAGTCATTTTGGTAAGTAAGGATATCAATTTGAGATTAAAGGCCAAATCACTCGATATCCACGCTGAAGATTATGAAACAGGCAAGATAAAAAATGTCACCGAACTGGAAAATACTGGAAAAGCTATCATTGAAGGTATTGACCCTGATGTGATCAATCAATTATATGATAACCATACAGTAGAGGCCAAACATGTACTGGGCACACGAAAAAGAAAAACCAATACCTATTACATCTTGCGCAGCGACAAGAATTCCGTTCTGGCCTATTATAATGGGGGGTCCAATACCATGGAGCGGGTGGATAAAAAAATGGCCTATAATGTAAAGCCCAGAAATGCTGAGCAGACTTTTGCTCTCCACGCCATAACCAATCCTAATATTAAACTGGTATCGGTACAAGGAGTAGCAGGTACGGGGAAAACCTTATTGGCACTTGCCGGAGCCCTGGAACAACGTAGGGACTTCAAACAGATCTTTCTGGCAAGACCCATTGTTCCCCTAAGTAATAAGGACATCGGCTATCTACCCGGGGATATCAAATCAAAACTCAATCCATACATGGAACCGCTTTGGGATAATTTGAAATTCATACAGAACCAGTTTAAGGAATCTGACAAGGAATTTCAAAAAATAACTGAAATGGTCAATCAAGAAAAACTGGTGATTCAGCCCTTGGCCTATATCAGGGGGCGTTCCCTTTCGAATATCTTCTTTATCGTCGACGAGGCACAAAACCTCACTCCTCACGAAGTAAAGACCATTATCAGCAGAGCTGGGGAAAATACAAAAATTGTATTTACCGGCGATGTACACCAAATCGACACCCCTTACCTGGACAGCCAAAGTAACGGCCTTACCTACCTGATCGACAGGGTAAAGGACCATCCCTTATATGCACATATTAAGCTGGAAAAAGGCGAAAGATCCGAATTGGCCAACTTGGCCAACGAATTATTATAATTTAATCATAATAATAAAGCCTCCGTCTGGAGGCTTTATTATTATTTCGATTTGGGTTCTTTATTAACTTTCTGTAATTGTATTCAACTTAGCTAAGAAGCTATTATAATACTGCCGGCCTACTTGCACGATAGCCCCACTCTTAAGGTTGATTTCCTTGGTGCTGAAACTTTCTATTTGTCCCAACTGAACAATATAAGACTTCTGCACCCTCAGGAACAATTCACTTGGCAGCTTGTCTTCCATATCCTTCATGGACTTTCTAATAGTGTAGTTTTTATCTTTGGTAAAGATCGAAACCATATTCCCATTTGCCTCCACGTAATAAATGTCTTCGTAATTGACTCTTTCGTAGGCATTGTCAGACTTAATGTAAACCGCATCTGTAACCAAATATGGGCTTTCTGCCTTAGCCTTAGGGGCATCAGAATGTAAAGCATTGGTTCTTCGGTTATATAAAACAATCTCCACTATCGCATGGATATCATTGGTATTGAACGGCTTAACGATAAACCCAGCAGGATGTATACGCTTCGCCCTTTCTATTATTGAAGGATCACTGTAAGAAGTCACATAGATAATGGGCGCATCAACCATTTGCTGAACAATCTCACCCAATTCTATCCCATCTTTATCCCCCTTCAATTTGATATCCATAAATACCAAATCAGGCCTGTATTTCTTGATTACCTTAATAGCTTGATTGGCAGAATTAGCAATGTCGATATTTACATATCCTAAAAGTTCGAGAATCTCCTCAATATTTTCTGCAATATCCGGATCATCCTCAACAACCAAAATTCTTTCTTCTTTCATATTTTATTAGCGGTTCCTTACCTGTATGTGTTATGTTTATTCCTTTCGCTACCTTATTATCTACCACAAATCCTCCCAAAAATATTCTTATACAATGAAAATGTAAATATTAATCCACAAATACAATTCAATAACTGCATTTTTGAATCATAAGCTCATCATATCCTTGAATCGGGCAGCTTGACGCCTGCTGACTTCTATTCGATCTCCCCCTTTCAGGGTCACCACTAAGCCTCCATTGAACCATGGCTCTATACCATCCACCCAACTTAAATTAATGATATGTTTTCTGCTTGCCCTAAAAAAGGATTTCTCATCCAACCTTTCATCCAAGGCATTCAAAGATTTGTGAATCATTGGCTTATTATTATCAAAATACACCTTGATATAATTGCCGTCAGACTCAAACAAACGAACATTTTCCAATTTGACAAACCAGCACCTATCGCCATCCTTTACGAAGACCTGGTCCTTAAGGCTCAATTTAGGATCTTCATTTTCCACAGCCCTTTCACCGGAATGTCCATTTCCTGCGTCTATCTGACTTTTTAATTTGGCTATGGCTTCGGTTAATCTTTCCGGATCTATAGGCTTCAAGAGATAATCCAAAGCATTCACTTCAAAAGCCTTCAACGCAAACTCGTCATATGCCGTGGTAAATACCACCTTGGGAACAGCCTCCAGTTCGGCCAATAAATCGAATCCAGTCTTTTCGGGCATTTGAATATCCAAAAAAATCACATCAGGATTTAACTCAGCAATTTTCTCTTTGGCATCATCTACATTCATGGCTTCTCCAATTACCTCCACATCACTTATTCCAGAAAGCAAATTGATCAGCTCTTTCCTAGCCAGTCTTTCATCATCGATTACTAATGCACGCATGGTTTTAAAAGTTTAATCTAATTTAATACTTTGTTTCGGAATTTTAATTTCTGTCAGCACAAACTCAGCATCTAAGTTTTTCATTTTAAAGCTGGCCTTGCTGCCATATATCAATCTAAGACGCTGCATGGTATTGGAAATCCCATGGCCACTGCCATCATTTTTCCTGCCAACACCGCCCTTTAACTGCCCACTGTTTTTGACCAATAGATAAAGGTCCCCTGCTAGACCAATAGAACATTTGATTTCAATCAGCCCACCTTTCATCCGGTTTGAAATACCATGCTTAATGGCATTTTCAACTATGGTCTGCAGCATCATCGGAGGAATCTTATAGTGATAGGCCTCCTCTTCAATATCAAAATTCACCTTTAGCCGCTCTTCAAATCGGATAGTTTCCAAATCCAGATAATCCCGAACGATCTTGATCTCATCCCCAAAATCAATGATCCTTTTCTTATCCATTATCAAGGAATAACGCAGAATATTACTGAGCTGGGTAATGGCCTCCTTGGATTTCGGTGGATTTTCATCTACCAAGGCCCTCACACTGTTCAAAGCATTAAAGATAAAGTGCGGGTTCAGCTGACTTCTCAGTTGATTGAGCTTTATTTCATTGATTTTCGCTTGGTATTTCAGGGTGGTATTATAGTTCTCCAAAAAGTGATAGAGGAAATACATCATGGTCCACAGCATATAATAAAGGAAGCTTATGAACATATTCACCAAAAGCACGATAGGCTTAAGATCCTCATGGACCCTTAAAATCCCAAAGATCCAGTTGATCAGAATGGTGGCAATGACATTGGCAAAACTCAGGGCTAGTAAAAACACCAAAGCATTGGACATCAACTTACTGAAGCTAAAGTCAAACCACTTCTTGGTGATGATGATGTGCCGAAAATAGTGGGTAGAAACCAAATAAAAAGCACCCAAAGAAAGGTAAGCACCGATCTGCACAGAGGTAATCCCCCTAATCAAAGAGACAAAAAAGAGGTTGATCACTGCAAAGCATGACCAACCCAATATTTGTAATATCCAATATAAACGACTTCTATCCATGCTTTCCCAAATATAAGGAAGTCTTGGAATGTCAGAAGCTATTTTTTATCAATGGAGCAAGCATAGGCTAAAAGGGGATTCCCCCGTTTTGCCTTACCAGCCCAAGCTTCACTATAATTCCATCTTGAGGAATTTTGCGGTATAGCTGGATGGATGTACTGCGACCTGCTCAGGAGTACCCTGCACGACTATCTCACCTCCCTTATTGCCACCTTCAGGGCCAAGGTCAATGATATGATCAGCAACCTTGATTACATCCAAATTATGCTCAATGATCAAAACAGTATTTCCCTTATCTACCAATCTGTTCAACACCTCCAAAAGATGCTCTATATCCTGGAAATGCAGCCCAGTAGTCGGCTCATCCAAAATATAAAATGTCTTACCGGTATCTTTCTTTGAAAGTTCAGTGGCCAATTTCACCCTTTGGGCCTCTCCTCCAGACAGAGTAGTGGCATGCTGGCCAAGGGTAATATATCCCAATCCCACATCATTCAAGGTTTGGATTTTTCGAAGGATCTTAGGCTGCTTATCAAAAAACTCCACGGCCTGTTCCACCGTCATGTCCAAAACATCTGAAATAGATTTACCCTTAAACCTCACTTCTAGGGTTTCCCTGTTATAACGCTTGCCCTTACAGGTTTCACATGGAATATGGACATCCGGCAAGAAATCCATTTCTATCAGTTTCATACCCGCTCCTTCGCAGTCCTCACAGCGGCCGCCTTTTACATTGAAGCTGAACCTTCCCGGCTTATAGCCCCTGATCTTGGCTTCTGGGAGTTCAGTAAACAAGGCCCTGATATCTGTAAATACCCCCGTATAAGTGGCCGGATTGGACCTAGGTGTACGGCCAATAGGGGATTGGTCCACCTCGATTACCTTATCCAAATGCTCCAGACCATCAATGCTTCCATAAGACAGCGGCTCTTTTCTAGAACGGTAAAAGTGTTGGTTCAAAAGTGGAAAAAGGGTCTCATGGATCAGGGAGCTTTTTCCACTCCCAGAAACACCGGTCACACAAACCATGCTGCCCAATGGCAAGCTAAGGTCCACGTTCTTCAAGTTGTTTCCGGTCGCTTTACTTAACTTAAGTGTCTTGCCATTTCCTTTTCTTCGCTCCCTAGGAACCTCTATGGCCATCTCACCATTCAAATACTTCGCTGTAAGGCTTTTTTGCTTCAAAAAATCACAAGGCTTACCCTCTGCCACTATATGCCCACCATGTCTACCAGCACCAGGACCGATATCCACCACATAATCGGCATCCATCATCATGTCTTTATCATGCTCCACCACCAATACAGAGTTTCCCAAGTCCCTAAGGTCTTGAAGGGCCTTGATGAGTTTAACATTGTCCCTCTGGTGCAGGCCAATACTGGGTTCGTCCAAAATATACAATACGCCGACCAGCTGCGTACCAATTTGGGTAGCTAGGCGAATCCGCTGCGCTTCACCACCAGAAAGTGTCCTCAACGGTCTGTTAAGGGAAAGATAATCCAAGCCAATATCCAACAGAAAGCCTATCCGCTTGCGGATTTCTTTGAGTACTTCCGCACCTATTAGCTGCTGCTTTTCAGTCAGCTTATCATCAATATTTTCAAACCACTCTCCAAGCTGCCGGATATCCATCATGGCCAACTCTCCGATATGCTTGCCTGCGATAATAAAGTGCAAAGCCTCCTTTTTCAGTCTGTAGCCCTCACAATCGGGACAAACCCTAGTAGTAGTAAAATCACTGACCCATTTTTGGATTTTATCTGAGCCCCCTTCTTGCTGCTTTTCAAGAAAGTTCACTATCCCTTCAAAGGTGGTATTCCATTTTGTACCGGGATATTTTACGGAATCTACCTCTACTTCCATCTTGTCCCCATAAAGAAGTACCTGAACCACCTCTTCTTTTAAATCTTTAATAGGGGTAGAAAGACTGGCTTTGTAATGCTTGAGAATAGCATCAATTTTTTTGAAAATCCAAATATCCCTGTACTCTCCCAAGGGAGCAATCCCACCTCGGGAAATACTTAAATTAGGGTCTGGAATAATATTTTCAGCTGTGATTTCATCGATTTTCCCTAATCCGTTACAAGTTGGACATGCTCCATAGGGACTATTAAATGAAAAAGAGTTGGGAGCAGGTTCGTCATAAGAAAGACCTGTAGTCGGATCCATCAGGTACTTGGAAAAGTGGTGTATTTCTCCTGATTCATCACGCAACATGATGATGCCTTTTCCATGTTGAAGGGCGGTCTTGAGCGACTGGGTAATTCGGTACCGATCGTCTTCTTCGGCCACAATCCTGTCCACCACAATTTCAATATCATGGATTTTGTAGCGGTCTACCTGCATCTTAGGTACCATTTCCATCACCACACCATCTACCCGGACTTTAGAAAAGCCCATCTTACGGATCTGCTCAAAAAGCTCCCTATAATGACCTTTTCGCCCTTTTACAACAGGTGCCAGAATATAAAGCTTCTTGCCTTCAAAATGCGTCAGAATCTGCTCGATGATCTGATCTTCAGTCTGTCTGATCATCTTCTTTCCAGAAAGGTAAGAATATGCTTCCCCTGAACGGGCATACAGCAGACGCATAAAGTCATAAATCTCCGTTACCGTGCCCACCGTGGACCTCGGGTTTTTACTAGTAGTCTTTTGCTCAATGGATATGACCGGGGAGAGTCCATTGATCTTATCCACATCAGGCCGCTCCATGCCTCCCAAAAAAGAACGAGCATATGCCGAAAAGCTTTCCATATACCTCCTCTGGCCTTCTGCATATATGGTATCAAAAGCCAAGGAACTCTTACCACTACCACTTAGGCCAGTAATGACCACCAACTGGTTCCTTGGAATGGACAAATCTATGTTTTTGAGATTATGCTCCCTTGCACCATAAATCTCTATTTTCTCTTCTACTGCTGCTACTGTATTGGCCATGAATGGATCAGGACTTTTTGGTTTAATTACAATTTGACAAAAATATGGATTATTAACGGAATACCCTTGCCATCTTTTTTAAACCCTCATAAAACACATTTAGTTTTCAAGAATAAAAACTATTCTTTTTGACTTGACTTTTCTCTCATTTTTTCTTCATCCTCACCTGTCAAGGTTGAGCGCATACCACTCAAAACAAGCTTCCACCAATAATTAAAAATAAATTTGCTCTGGTCCCGCTTGAAATATACATCCCCCTTCTTTAACTCGCCTTTTTTATTGGGGTTATCCGAGGGAATAACCAATTTGTTGGTAAGAAAAGAACCGATTTTTTGAAAAATATTCTGGGGCTTACCAAATGATTTACCACGAATATCAATGGCCAGATCATGGTACTTCATGACCAACTCACCAGACCCTTCAATATCATCTCCTTTGATATTAAAAGCCAAATCATCAATTTTCCCAGTTCTCACTTCTACCTGTGTAGCAGGCCGCAACATGGTATTGATAGCAGCGACTTCCAGATCCTGAACATTTCCCTCCATGGCAAATCCACCCGTACTGTCCTGCAAATAATACACCACATTGAGATCTACTAGCCCTTTGTCCATAATTTTGGCATTGGCCTTAAGTGTCATCTCATTATGCATATCCAGCATATCAGGAATATTGGTGATATTGATGATTTCTGCATTGATCTGGTTAAAAAATATCTCCCCAGCTATGGGTGATTCATTATCAGGACGCTCTATATATTTCACATAACCGTTTTCCAGACGAACCATATCCACATGAATGGGCTTCGGAATGCCTCCTATGATTTTATGGATCATCTTAGGCCGCTGCAAAGTATTATCAGGCATTCTCTTGTCCCTGAACACCACGATCTTTGAATCCTTTGCAAGTAATTTTTCGGATTCTATAATGCCTTCTCTAAAAAAAGCATCGTAGTTCATATTGTTCAGCTCCAGACTTGCCTGTTCGATTTCTACCCAATCCGTTTCCTTAGTAAATCCCTGTATGTATTCATATTTCGACAGCTTATTGTCCAGGTTAACATTTTCAATGGAAAGGCTTCGCTTTTCTTTGCTAAACACTAAATTCTCCGCATTCAACTCATTTCTATATTCATTAAAATGAATAGAAGAATGAGCAATCTTCCCTTCGATACCCTCTACGTCAAAAAGGGCATTGGCTTCCTCCAGATCCTTACTGGTCAGGGTGAATTTTTGCGCAGTCACTGTTAAGCCTTCTATCTCAAACCTGGTGGAATCACTATCCACATCTTTGTTTACTATAGAAAAATCACTCAAATGCACATTGCTGATCTTAATGGCTTGGTAGTCTTTCCCTTTTTTTCGCTGAGTTTTAGCCTTTTTTCTAAGGTTCAAAGAATCCAAAGAAGGAGAAAGCGATTCAATCTTCACCTTACTTAGCTCAGCAGAATCCAATATGATCGTATTGTTCAATAACAGCGCCCTCCACCTGAAGCCCGATAACAAGATCCTATCAGCTAATAATTGGATCTTGACCCTGCTTTCTGGAAAATCCTCATCAGGAAAAATCGCTACGGAATCCAACTCCAAGTAAGTCCCCCGATAATCATAATCCAGCTTTACTTTACCAAACTGAACTTTATGCCCACTAAAGTCATTGGTTCTCGTGATCAGATCACCCACGATTTCATCGGCATGGCTATTCAAATAGAGGTTTACAAAATAGGGAATGCCCCGAAGAACAAAAACCACCGCCACTATGGCCATACCCAGAAAAATTAATATGCTTTTGAACTTCATTGGGATCCAAGTCTAATCAATGATGAAAAATAGGGATTATATTATTTATAAATCACTCTACCGGAAGCTGCACAAAATATTCATTCCCCTTTCTTACAGTCAATTCGCTTCTTCTTAACCATGGGTTATAGGTTTTTAACTCCTTATAATTGCTACCATGTTTGATGGCCCAGTCCGCCAAATCTTTGACGCTATTTTTTATTCCTAATGTCCTCAGTTCTGGAAGACGATACAAGTCATCCTTACTAAGTTCAAAACCGTATTTCTTGGGATTTTCAAACACTATCTTAAAAGCCAAAATCCTAAACATATACCTACTGGTTTCTTCATTGAGCAACAGGTCATAGTAGTTGGGTTGGTGCTGGTCATTAATTCTTCTGCTCAGCCCGGCCTGACCCATATTATAGCTGGCCGCCACATTGGTCCATTTACCAAATCTCGCATATGACTTTTTAAGGTATTTGCAGGCAGCTACGGTAGCCTTCTCAAAATGGTAACGCTCATCTACTTCTTTGTTCACTTCAAGGCCATAGTCCTTTGCTGTTCCTTCCATAAACTGCCAAAACCCTCTTGCCCCCGCTGGTGAAACCACATTCATCAGACCTGACTCTATCATGGCCACATATTTGAAATCATCAGGTATGCCATGTTCCACCAGTATCTTTTCAATGGTAGGCAAGAATTTTCCTGCCCGCTTCATCATCAAGAGCATATTGGACTCCCAATAGACATTGACATAAATCTCCCTTTCCAGGCGCTCCTTGATATCCATTTCTTTTAATGGCACCATTTCACCCGCAAAATCCAGTTTCTCTGGCAGATCAAAAATCTTTACCCTAGGTCCCGCAGAACTGGGCTGTGGACCTATCTGTGCTTCAGCACTTTTCTGGTAAGGAACATGCTCTGTAGGCTTGTTCCTATAAAAAACTACTAAACCAAAAAGTACGGCCACAAGGCCGTACAAAACGTAAATATGATAATTTTTCAAAATTAGAAATTCGGAGATAATAGGTATTTATTATAAAATTCGTCGATCAACTTGACCGCTTCCTCAGCAGTATCCACCACTGAGAACAAATCCATATCTTCTGGACTTATATTTTTGTGTTTTTCCAACATCACACCTCTGATCCAATCTATCAAGCCCTCCCAGAACTCCTTCCCGACCAATATGATCGGAAAACGGCCGGTTTTTTTGGTCTGGATCAATGTCATCGCCTCAAATAGTTCATCCATGGTTCCAAAACCTCCTGGAAGCACGATAAATCCCTGTGCGTATTTTACAAACATAACCTTTCTGACAAAGAAATAATCAAATGTGATCAATTTATCCTGGTCAATATAAATATTGTTGAACTGCTCAAAAGGCAATTGTATGTTCAATCCCACAGATTTACCATTCTCCGCATGGGCTCCCTTATTTCCAGCTTCCATGATACCAGGACCACCTCCAGTAATTACCCCATAGCCATGTCTGACCAATTTTGACGCCAACTCTTCGGCTATTTTATAATATTTATTTTCCTGGGGGGTACGCGCAGAACCAAATATGGACACACAAGGGCCTATCTTTGCTAACTTTTCAAAACCCTCCACAAACTCTGACATGACTTTAAAAATCACCCATGAATTTGCGCTTTTTATTTCACTCCAATCTTTCTCCTTAAAAGCTCGGCGTATTCTTTCTTCTTCTGTCATCTCTTTTTTTTTGGCTTCTCCGTTCATCATAATCATTTAGGTTTAAAAAACTTCTATCGAGACATTTCCAAAAGTGGGTACTTTTAGTAATCCAAATTAATCTTTTTCATTAATAATAAAACGGAAAAATGCACCATTAGTTAAATATCTACTCTCATTTAGGACCTTTGGAGACATTCTTTTTGGAAAGAATATTAGCTCAAAATTCTTGGCGCAATGGATCACAACTTACCCACAACCCAACTAAACCACTGCTATACAACACTATACAACCCAAAAAATCCTTATTCTCTTTAAATCCCATACAACCAAAGGAGCCATCACTTTCTATCCAGAAAAAAATCCAAACTTTCATAAATTAGAAAACTATCGTATTCATATGATTTCAAACCAAGAAGACTATCAGTTATATCATTGAATATTATGGCAATAATGAGTAGAACCCTTTAAAAACTGTACATCAAATAACATAAAAAGGCTTTCTTTTATGTTGATTTTCCCGCAAAGGACCCTACATATTAGTTTTCGGTGCAAGGTTTTTGACGTATATTGTAGTGTATTAGTCGCTAGAACAAATTTTTAATTATAAATCTAAAATGATGCTAAACGCCGCTGAGATTATCAAGACCGTCAAAAAGTTAATTGAGGTCAGGATAGAAATGGTCAAAAAGGATTTTGAGGAACATATAGCGCAATTGATCACAAAAATTGCCCTATTGAGCATGATGGTGATTTTAGCTGTGCTCATCCTGCTATTCTCCAGCATTTCCTTAGCATTTTATTTTGCCGAGATCACTTATTCCAATGCCCTTGGTTTTTTCTATGTGGGACTTATTTATGTGGGACTCTTCATTGTCCTTTATGTAATAAAAGACTCCAAAACCATACAGAACTCCATACTTGAAGGCTTGCACAAATTTTTTGTTTATACCAAAAACCAGAAAAAAGATCATGACGAATAAAGACCTTAAGCAAGAAGCTGCGGATCTAGAGAAGCAATTGGAACAGCAAATCGGCACCTTGAAAAAAGAGTCAGAAACTTGGGTAAAGCTGGGAGGTGCTATACTGGCTGGAGGCGTCCTTTCTTATGGTGTTTCCAGAATGTTCAGTAAAAAAAAGGACAAAAAGCTTAAAAAGCTCATCAAAGAACTGGATAGTGAAGGTAATATCGATAAAAACACCCTTAAAAAAGCCACTAGGAAAAGATCCTCAGTGATGAGCTCAATGGGCAAAAGGCTCTTTATGGTATTGCTCTCTGTTGGCCAGGCTAAATTGATGGACGAATTATCAAAAAAAGCAGCTAATGCCAAGAAAAAAGCCTGATCAAATTAGCTCAAAACTAAATGCACTGCATCTGACTGGCCAAAAAGCAGTGGCCCTACTGATAGATCCAGAAAAGATAGCGGACAAACGGTCCTTTGAAGCATTGATCAATATGGCCGCCGGTAAAGCTGTCGATTTCTTCTTTGTAGGAGGCAGCTTGCTTACAGCACAAAATATCCACCAACTCATTGCTTTCATAAAAAGCACCTGCCCGGAAATACCCGTAGTGCTCTTTCCTGGAAATGTCATCCAGATTAATGAGGATGCGGATGGCATTCTGTTCTTATCGCTTATTTCTGGAAGAAACCCTGAACTTTTAATTGGTCAACAGGTAACCGCTGCACCTATTTTGGCCAAAAGCAATTTGGAAATTCTACCAACAGGCTATATGCTGGTCAATAATGGTGAAATCACCAGTGTCAATTATATCAGTCAGACCATTCCTATCCCCAATAACAAACCGGCTTTGGCAGTGGCCACAGCCCTGGCAGGTAAATTTTTAGGATTAAAATACCTTTTTTTAGACGCAGGTAGTGGGGCCAACAGCCCGGTAAACAAAACTATTATTGCACAAGTAAAGGAGCATACAGCTTGTCCTTTGATAGTAGGAGGGGGAATCAATTCAGTGGAAAAAGCCAAAAATGCCTGGAATGCGGGAGCCGATTTGATTGTA
Source organism: Echinicola marina (assembly GCF_020463795.1). Taxonomy (NCBI): domain Bacteria; kingdom Pseudomonadati; phylum Bacteroidota; class Cytophagia; order Cytophagales; family Cyclobacteriaceae; genus Echinicola; species Echinicola marina. The sequence continues at coordinate 1,342,479 of NZ_CP080025.1, forward strand.
CTAGGTAATGGGATAGAAAAAAACCCCGGTCTGCTGACCGAGGTGCTTGATTATGTTCATGTCTATAATTTATCCCTGAACGTTAATTAGGGATTCTCTTCTTCTCATCTTGCCTGCAGGCAAACCATACATCATCTTAAATCTTCTACAGAAATAGGCTGTATCCTTATAACCCACTTCTTTACCAATATCACGGATACTTTTCTTAGTAGTACGCAATAGGTCCACAGCTGCTTCCATTCTTTGGTATTCGATATAATCTTGAGGATTGATTCCGGTAAGCATTTTGAAATATTGGCCTACATAATCCTCTGATACATTGGCCACTTTCGCCAATACCTTATTGGAAAGATCTCCACCGATATTTTTCTTGATATAGTTGAACATATCGATCAATCGAGGATCTTTAAAATATGTACTGTTGGTAGACATTTCCTCCACAAATAGACGATTCTTCAGAATATGTCTGACCAATTCCACTACCAAAAGCTCAGTGTGCAATTTGATCACTCGCTCCTTACCAGGTGTATTTTGCTCTGATTCCTTGACCACATCTTCTATGATAGATGCCAAACGGTCATTAAAGCGAATAATAAAAGGGGGTATGCCCAATGAATTGAAGAAATTTACTACATCAAAAACCTTGGCTTCAAAAGTCACAAGGGTAACACAGTCCTCTTCAATCTTCTTGATATCCTTAAAGCTAATACTCTGAAGGTGTTTCTTCTTGTTCTCTATAAAGTTATCATTATTGGTCTCACCTCTTTTGGTGGCCGCACCAAAGGTCACCTTAGAGGCCCTTCCAGCAGGAATAAATAGGATTTCTCCTTCATTCACTACTTCCTGTTCCTCTCCGAATTTTAATACTCCTTGGTGTAAAAGTATAACAGTATTATCAGGTTCAATATAGTCAGTGACCGTAACTGGTCTTTCCACCTTAAAATTATTTCCCCTCATATACCGTACTCCAACGGATTCTATGACTTTATTGTAATATTCCATGATAAACGCATTTTTTGAGTAACGCGTAAAATTATGATTTTTTTAACATTTATATAATAAAAATAATACATTATTTGACAACAATAAAATTTTCGCTCATTTTCTTGCCAAACATTGTACTTTATTAACTAAACACCTATTATCTTAATAAGGATCGGGATATAACTATTTTTTGAATCTCACTGGTTCCTTCATAAATCTGAGTAATTTTTGCATCCCTCATAAGCCTTTCTACATGATATTCCTTGACAAATCCATATCCGCCATGGATTTGAACAGCTTCTACTGTCACATCCATGGCCACTTTTGAAGCATACAGCTTGGCCATAGCACTGGCCTGCCCATAGTCTCGTCCTTGGTCCTTCAGCCAAGCAGCCTTCATCACCAGAAGTCTGGCTGCTTCAATCTCCGTCGCCATGTCTGCCAATTTAAACTGGATCGCTTGGTGCTGACTTATAGGCTTGCCAAAGGTTTTTCTCTCCTTGGCGTAAGCAAGTGCCAACTCATAAGCCCCTGATGCAATTCCCAATGCCTGCGCAGCAATACCTATCCGTCCACCATCCAAGGTTTTCATCGCAAAGGAAAAACCAAAACCGTCCTCACCGATACGGTTTTCCTTGGGAACCTTCACATCATTGAACATTAGAGAATGCGTATCTGAACCTCTAATACCCAGTTTATCTTCCTTTTTTCCCACCTCAAAACCCGCCATATCCTGCTCTACTATAAAAGCGGAAATACCCTTATGTTTCTTCTCGGGATCTGTTTGTGCAATGACCAAGTAAATACTTGCCGTACTTCCATTGGTAATCCAATTTTTAGTACCATTGATCAGGTAATGATCTCCTTTTTCCTCGGCTATGGTCTTTTGGGAAGTGGCATCCGAGCCTGCCTCTGGCTCCGAAAGGCAAAAAGCCCCCAGTTTTTCCCCTGCGGCCAATGGTTTAAGGTATTTCTCTTTTTGGACTTCACTGCCATAGTGCTCCAGTCCCCAGCAAACTAAACTGTTGTTTACGGACATGGCTACTGAAGCAGAAGCGTCGATTTTTGATATTTCTTCCATGGCAAGGACATAGGAAATGCTATCCATGCCTCCACCATTGTATTTGGGATCCACCATCATCCCTAAAAAGCCCAATTGTCCCATTTGTTTGATTTGCTCTTTGGGAAAAGTCGCATGGGTATCACGGTCTATTACTCCAGGTAAAAGTTCCGATCGGGCAAAATCCCTGGCAGCATCTCTAACGGCTATTTGTTCTTCTGTGAGGGTAAAATTCATTTGTTTTGGGTTTATTTATAGAATAGAGGAATATAGCCTAAAAAAACAAAAGGGGCAATTGCTTGCCCCCCTTTTCAAATATCTAATATTGAATAATTTTTCGTTTAATCCCTGCCCCCAAAAAAGACAGAAGCATAATAAGCTAGCGTGGCCAGTGAAGCCAGAGCAGCTACCACATAAGTCATCGCGGCCCACTTCAGGGCATCTTTGGACATGCTATATTCAGCGCTTGTCACGATATTCCTTTCCTGTACCCAAGCCAATGCCCTTTTACTCGCATCAAATTCCACCGGTAAAGTCACAAAGGTAAATAAGGTCATAATACCATAAGCTCCGACCACGATTACTCCAATGAATTCATACGGTAACCCAATCAAGAACCCTCCAAACAATGAAGCAATCAATACAATATTCAAAATTTTGCCACTAGCATTTTGCATAGGCACCATGGCAGACCTAAGGTTTAACCAAGCATAGGCCTGAGCATGCTGCACTGCGTGCCCACACTCATGGGCTGCTACAGCAGTAGCGGCAGCATTTCTACCATAATATACATCTGGGCTAAGATTCACCGTTCTATTCTGTGGATTATAGTGATCGGTCAATTGCCCATCCACACAGTTTACAGATACATTATGAATACCGTGGTCTGCTAGCATCAGCTCAGCGATTTCCTTCCCCGACAAGTTCGATTGAAGGGCCGTTTGGGAATATTTTTTAAACTTACTCTTAAGCTTACTGCTTACCACAAAGCCTAAAATCCCAAATACAACTACAATTAAGATTAATAACATATTCTTGTTTGTTTAAACACCTATTTAATACGCAACTCATCTGTTGCTGGTTTTGATATCAAAGAAATTTTTGCCACTGCCAATAAACTGATGACACCTACCACTACCACTATCAAAACCTGAGAACTATGAACAATAACTGCAAAAATTTTGCCCTCTTCTTCACTAAGACCATATGTCATCAAAATAAAGGCGACAAGTGCATGAAAAGTACCTATCCCACCTTGAACAGGAGCAATCATGCCAATACTGCCCATCACCATCACCACTAAAACAGATGAGGGGGACAAATTGGCAGTTGAAGGTATTCCCAAGGATATAAAATACATCATCAGAAAGTATATTACCCAAATAATAACTGAAGATAGCCAAAATCCCATTCTATGCTCCATTCTGGAAACGCTTTTGAGGCCGGAAATAAACTCCCGCATAAAATGCTGGAACTTCTGCACCAAGCCATGGTCACGGTACCTTCTCTTTACCCAGTAGATTATGATAAGCAGCAATAAAATTCCTCCAATCAGTAATGGCAGGTAATCCAATAAAATCCCTTTCAGGTTATCAACTGAAATCAAATCAGCTGTTAAATCCAAAAATACATCTCGCTCCAAACTGAAAGCAAGGACAATCACCAAAATCATAAATAACAAATCCACTGAGCGTTCCAATATCACGGTGCCCAGCAATTTGCTCACTTGAAGGCCATTGGTATTCTTCAGCACCCCACACCTGGCCACTTCTCCAGCCCTTGGTATCAGCATATTGACCAAATACCCTACCATCAAAGCCCAAAAGCTCCTCGATGTAGGTATTTTCTCATCCAAATCGGCATTGATCAACAGCTTCCAACGCCAAGCCCTGATCCAAAAACCGAGTGTGGACACAAGGATAGACAGCCCTATCCAAAAAAGTGAAGCCTGCTGAAGTGCATCCAACAGGCTTTCCATTTTAATATCCTTATACAAGAACCAAAAGATCCAAACCGCCACTGAAAGTGAGACCAATACTTGGATCCACTGCTTTAGAGATAGTTTCAAGCTTATATCAATTTGTTAGCATCATCCGGAAATATCACTATTGGCTTATACTTTTTGGCTTCTTCAAAATCCATACTCGCATAAGAAATAATAATCACCACATCTCCCACCTGCGCTTTTCTGGCAGCTGGTCCATTCAGACAAACCATGCCACTGCCTCTTTCTCCTTTGATCACATAAGTTTCTAAGCGCTCACCATTATTGATATTGACGATCTGCACCTTCTCATTCTCAATCATATTGGCCGCATCCATCAAATCCTCATCAATCGTAATACTCCCTACATAATGGAGCTCTGCCTGTGTAATCTTAACCCTGTGAATCTTAGATTTCAATAACTGAATTTGCATCATTCTATAAATTTGCCACAAATTTAAACATTAAATCGGTAAGTTGTCGATTAACCTTACATCTCCAACAAAAGCCGCGGTGCAAAGCGAATATTTCTGTTCCTGGCCAAAGTCTTTAATACCTTGATTAGCCACCATATTGAGCGTTTCCGTCTCAACTAGCTCAAAATATTCCAGCTTCACCCCATCTACCTGATTAAATTTATGTTGTATTTTGTCTTTAAGCTCAAACCAAGACCTGCCTGCTAAAAGTTCATTTTTAGCCAAAACCATTGATTCATAGAGCACTAAAGCCTTCTTTCTTTCCGTTATATTCAACCTTCTATTTCTGGAAGACATGGCCAGACCATCCTCTTCTCTTACTGTGGGCACCACCACCAAATTCACCGAAAAAGACAGATCATTGACCATTTGACGGATTATGGCCACCTGCTGCAAGTCCTTTTGTCCAAAATAGGCATAATCTGGATTGATGATGTGGAACAGTTTCGAAACGACTATCCCTACGCCATTGAAATGCCCTGGCCTTGAGGCCCCCTCTAGGATAGTCTCCAAAGCACCAAAGTCCATTTTCAATTTGGCTGGCTGAGGATACATTTCATTTACTTCAGGAAGGAACACATAGTCCACCCCTTTGCCTTCCAGCAGCTTAAGATCCTCTTCCACTGTCCTTGGATATTTCTCAAGGTCCTCCGGATTATTGAATTGTGTAGGGTTGACAAAAATCGAAACCACCGTCACATCCGAATGATATTTGGACTTTTCCACTAAATTCAGATGTCCCTCATGCAAGGCCCCCATAGTAGGTATCAAGCCTATGGTCTTTCCTTCAATCCTGCTCTTAAACAGCTGATCTAGAGCCTGATATTTTGTATTAATGATTTTCACTTGTCATTGGATTTTGCTTTGCAAAATAGGAGCAAAAGTAAATTATTCTGGACAATATCAATGGGTTTTTGTAATTTTTTTTGTATCTTTGTAGTCCCGTATTATCCCTCAATAAAAAAAACAAGATATGTCTAAACTTCGTATTCTCTACGTAGCAAGTGAAATCAATCCATTTCTTCAAACCTCTGAGGTTGCCAACTTTGTCAGGGCTTTACCACAGGCCATGCAAGAGAAAGGAATGGAAATCCGTATTCTTGTTCCTAGATTTGGTTTGATCAATGAAAGAAAGAACAGGTTGCATGAAGTGGTAAGGCTTTCAGGAATCAACATTTCTGTCGGTGAGGAGGAAAAACCCTTGATTATCAAGGTGGCTTCCATTCCAAACGCAAAGCTTCAAGTTTATTTTATTGACAATGAAGACTATTTCCAGAGGAAAAGCGTTTTCTTTGACAAACAAGAAAAATTCTATGAAGACAATGACGAACGAGCCATTTTCTTCTGTAAAGGAGTAATTGAAACCGTTAAAAAATTAGGTTGGGCGCCGGACGTCGTTCACTGTAATGACTGGATGACCAGTTTGATTCCCCTTTACCTAAAAACAACGTATAAAAACGAACCGTTATTCAAAGACACAAAATCAGTCTTTACTATTTATAATAACGGATTTAATCATAAATTTGGCGATGATTTGTTGGAGAAAGTAAAAATGGTTGACATTGACGACAGCATCTTGGCACCTTTGAAGTCTAAAGACTACGAAGGATTCCTTAAAATAGGTATGGAATATGCTGATGTTGTGATCAAAGGCGATGAAATCTCTGACAATCTGAATCAAATCATTGAAGAGTGCTCTAAAGATAAAAAGTGTGAGATTAACAACGAAGAAGAAGAAGAACAACTTTTTGAAAGTTACTACAACATCTATACGGACTTGGCAGGCTAAGCTTGCTGCTTTCCTATTAGTTTCTACCACGATAAATAGTTCCTGTACCGATCCATCTGATGCTGGATTGATATTGGACCCAGATATAAATCAGATAGGGGTTTTCTACGCAGAAATACCCCTTTCTGCTTATTTGGTGGATGTGGATTCTATCAATACCACCAATCCACTTCGATTAGTAGCAGGGGGTGATAATAGTGAATATTTCGGTCGAACCGAATCCATTGGCTACAGTAGGATGACATTCAGCGCAGCAGCTACAAAGCCTAGTGAGGATGCCATTTTTGATTCTGCCAGATTCAATTTAAATATTACCTCTTTGACCGCAGAGGACCTGGACAACCTTAAAAGCTTTTCTGCCCATAAACTCACTGAGCCTATACTGGATACCTCCTATTATAATTTCAATCATTTAGCCTACGAGGAAAGTCCCTTTGCTTCTGGATCTTTTATGCTCAAGGAAAATTCCGACACATTGGTAGCCATGAATATGGATGAAACCTTTGCGATGGATCTTTTCACTAAGTTACAAAATGATGATCCTATCTTTAATGATATTTTTTCATTTAGAAATTACTTCCCAGGCTTTGCACTAAAGGGAAATCCTGATGAGGAAACTGCTATTAATGTATCCGCTGGAGAAGCTACTGGGATCAAAATCTATTACCATGAGGATGAAGAGGATACTGTTTCCACTTCATATACAATCCACACTTCTGCATCCAGGCATTTTAATGGCATCCTGACAGATAAAACAGGAACCCCTACAGAAGCCCTTATAGAAAAAAACAAGGCCTATGATGTAGGTAATCTAGTTGGTGGAAAAAACCTTCTCGGATTAATGGTGAAATTGGACATGGAACCGCTTTCAAATTTCCTTGATACCTTGGAAAATGTTACTTTTAATCAGGCACTTTTGGAATTAGGACCAGTTGAGAATTTCCCTGATGGCAAACTTCCTCCTGCAAGTTTCATCCCTTATTTCACGGATGAGACCAACAAAATCCTAACTAGGGAAGTAGATGGAATGCTTTTATCCATTCAATCAGATGGATACAATCAAACCGTCACTGATGAAGATGGAAATGTAATCCCTGCATTTACACCAGCAGGAGCCAATCCATTACTCTTCAATTCTGAAAAGTTCAATTACGAAATCAGCATTAGCTCATATGTAAATTCTCTTTTCAGAACTGACTTAGAAAGAACCGATATTTTATTATATCCAAGAACTCCCAGTACGCAAAGTTCTCCATACTATCAACCAGATGAAATCCGTTCTCTAAGAGAATATGTACTGAACCAAAACTCTATCAAACTTAAAATTTTCTATACCAAAATGAGATAGCTTAAAATAAATTTCCGACCCTAATAAACAAAAACTTTTATGTGTGGAATTGTAGCCTATGTTGGCAAGCAGGAAGCCCTGCCTGTCATCATAAAAGGCCTAAAAAGACTCGAATATCGAGGCTATGACAGTGCCGGTGTGGCCTTACTAAACGAAGCCGGCCTGAATGTCTACAAAAAAAAGGGAAAAGTTTCCGAACTGGAAAACTCCCTTTTGGACAATACCAACCTCCATTCCCATATTGGGATAGGTCACACGAGATGGGCAACGCATGGTGAACCCAACGATGCCAATGCTCACCCTCACTATTCCTCATCAGAAAATTTCGCCATGATCCATAACGGAATCATCGAAAACTATGATGTGCTGAAAACTGACCTGATCAATAAGGGGTACACCTTTCATAGTGAAACGGATTCAGAAGTCTTCATCAACTTTATTGAAGACATTTATCAAAACAACAACTGCAGCATTGAAGAGGCTGTACGCTTGGCCCTGCATAAAATCGTAGGGGCCTATGCCATTGTTTTGATTCACAAGGATGAACCTGATACGCTCATAGCTGCCAGAAAGGGGTCTCCATTGGTCATTGGAGTAGGAGAGGATGAATTCTTCTTAGCTTCTGATGCTACCCCGATAGTGGAATACACCAACCAAGTGGTCTACTTGGACGACTATGAAATCGCTGTGATCCGGGATGCCAAACTACAGATCAAGACCATTGAGAATGTAGAGACCCACCCTTATATCAACCAATTGGAGATGGAATTGGAGTCTATCGAAAAAGGTGGATTTGATCACTTTATGCTTAAAGAGATCAGCGAACAACCCAGGTCCATTGCGGATTGTATGCGCGGAAGGTTAGATGCCAAAGGTGGCCGATTGGTCTTAGGCGGATTAAGGGACTATATGAACAAGTTCCAAAATGCCGACCGGATCATCATCACTGCTTGCGGGACCAGCTGGCATGCAGGCTTGGTGGCAGAATACCTCTTTGAGGAATTCGCCAGGGTACCTGTTGAGGTAGAATATGCCTCGGAATTCAGGTACAGAAACCCGGTTATCAACAGCAAGGATTTTGTCATTGCCATTTCCCAGTCTGGTGAAACAGCGGATACCTTGGCGGCCATTGAGCTAGCCAAATCTAAGGGAGCAACCATCTTTGGCGTATGCAATGTGGTGGGATCTTCCATCGCACGAGCAACACACGCTGGGTCTTATACCCATGCGGGACCAGAAATCGGTGTTGCCTCCACAAAAGCTTTTACGGCCCAGATCTCTGTGCTTTCCATGATGGCCCTAATGCTCGGCTACCAAAGGGGTACATTACCCGAGAGCAAATACATGCAGCTTTTAAGTGAGTTGGAAGCCATTCCAGCAAAAGTAGAAAAGGCCTTGAAACTTAATGAGCAAATTGAAAAAATATCTGCTCAGTATAAGGACGCCAGTAACTTCCTCTATTTAGGCAGGGGATATAATTTCCCTGTTGCTTTAGAAGGTGCATTGAAGCTTAAGGAGATCTCTTATATACACGCTGAAGGCTATCCTGCCGCTGAAATGAAGCATGGCCCCATTGCACTGATCGATGAGGAAATGCCGGTTGTTTTCATTGCTACACAGGATAGCTCATATGAGAAAGTGGTCAGCAATATCCAAGAGGTTAAAGCGAGGAAAGGGAAGATCATTGCCGTAGTGACAGAAGGCGATGAAACTGTGAGAAAAATGGCCGATCATGTCATTGAAATCCCTAGAGCTCACGAAGCCTTTGTCCCCTTGATTTCTGTGATTCCTTTGCAGCAGCTTTCTTACCATATTGCAGTGATGCGGGGCTGTAATGTAGACCAACCTAGAAACCTGGCTAAGTCAGTTACTGTAGAGTAAAAAGCAACATCTAAAACAAACCATAAAGGCTGTGAATTCATGAATTCACAGCCTTTTATTTTTTCATCCATTTGCTGGTATAAACTTCGTCCTTTGTAAAAAAGGATAAAATATAAATCCCAGGAAAAAGCTGCTGTAATTTCCTCTTAAGAGATAATTGAATATTACCATATTCACCTTCAAAGGATCCAACATTTATTCCTTGAATATCCTTAATTTGTATTCTTACCCTTTTTGAATAGAAATTTTCCGGTACTCCAATATGCAAAGTTCCATACCGATAGGGATTTGGAAAAATCTTGATCTGATGAATATATTCCCTTTCTCGAATAAGGCCAAATACGGGAGAAAACTTTATTTCACCATACTTATCCACAGCACCAATTTGATAGTACACTTGTGGATAAACTGACGAAACACGATCTCTAAAAGTATAAGCACTGAAATTCCCATGGCTGTTTTCTAAGGCTATTTTTCCAATCAATTCAAACTTATCCACATCCATTATAGAACGATAAATCCGATAGCTATCAATATCTTGCCCTTCATCTACGGTCCAAATAAGCAGATTATCTTCACCATCTTTCCTGGCATAATAAGACAGCCAATTTAAAGGAAGAATGGAGGCGGAGACATAACTTCCAACAGTGAATTTTCCCCCGTCCATTTCGCTCAGTGACACCTCCCGCCTGGCAAAGAATTCTCCCGCATCATCTTCTGCTGCCAAGTGATCCCCTTCAGCAGCAATATGGTCCCCGACTACCCGAATGTCATTGACATTATCCACAATAAGGTCGTCAGCAGAAATCCTAAGAATCAAATCGACATTATCGCTAGACCCAGTGTTCAAAGTAAAATAGCTATTCAGCTGATAAAGGATATTCGTTCCATCATTATCCAAGAAGTTTGCATGATGGTCCACTCCTGGAATCTGTTGATAAGTAATGGAAAGCACTGAATTTAAAGCAGTATGAACACCCTCCAATTGGACTTTTCTTATGCCACCCTCATACTTATCCACAAAAGGGAAAGTAGCATTTGTGCTATTTAAGATAATTGGAATTTGACTATAGTGGAGCCGAATAAGATTATGCCAACTCCCATCAGAATACTGGTAGGAACCTAAGCCACTACTATTGATATATAAATCATGATTATCAAAATCAATCGCTCCTTGAATCATTTTGAAATCGTTAGTGATTTCAAGGTCATTATCCAATAAGAGCATTCCTGCAGATTTGTTCACTTCCAAATTTGATACAGAAAGTGCAAAACCAGTAACTGCCTGATCAGCGGATCCGCTAATCAATAGATCCGTATTGTTATCCACAATATTACCGCCATCTACTTTTTCCACATTTCCGGCGACTTCTAATATAGTAGGTAAGTTTTTTTGGGCATTACCTTGAAAAACAAGATGATTATATGTTTCAGGTAAAATAGCTCCAACCATACTCGTACTGACAAAATTCTGGATCCCCGAATTGGAGGCATAATAAACGGTTCCATCAAAATGTACAGTAGCAGCATTTATCTCCGGATCATTTGCATTAAAAATCAAGTTTCCACCCTCTTCAAGGTCCAATAATGATGCGGGTACCAATCCGCTTGCTGATCGGAAAAGAATGCCTTCAGAACAGTCAGACTCCAAACTTGCACCATCTTCAATAACCAAATCACCATAAGGACCTATCAGCGCTGGATCATTATTGAAAGAAAAACTGGCACAATCCAGGCCTGGTATCCCCTCTTGAAGAACCTTTCCGGATTTAAGCACAAATCTATTCGCTTTTATTGATTCCTGCACCCTCAGAACTTCGCCAGGATTGGCATTAAAAACAACCGTATAACGACTCCTGGTCGTAAAAGCACTCCAAGCACCACTGGGAATGATTACTCTTGAATCCCCCTTAAATACCAATTTACTATCCTCACTACTCCCAATCCAATCAATGGTATTCCATGCCCCTCCGGAACTTCCAGGGGCTAATCCTGAATAGGCATTTAAACTTCCATAAAGATCTAATTCAAAATCATTAAGATTCAGTTTTTTCCCTGTTCCTGTTTGTGCATTAAGATAAAGAGACCTGATTTCCTCATTTTGTGTCAAGACAACTTCATGACCATCCTCGATATATACAGCAGCATTTATACCCGGCTTGGTTATGGCTGATACCCATTGACTACCATCATAAACTTCCCATATCAACACATTATCAAAATCCCCACTTGAAATCGTTCTATAATCCCCTGCAGACTGGGCATAGGTATTTAGGGATAATATCCTCATACACATAAAAATTATGGATATTATCTTGTAATTTCGTTTCGAAGTCAAGCCTCCAAAAAAATGAAGTGTAATTAAAAAGTTCATCTTTCAAAAAATTCGATGCATTTTAATTTAATAATATATCAAAAAAAATGAAAAAAATAGGACTACTTTTTTCTATTATTCTACTGACTACCAACATTTTAAAAGCTCAGAAATACCAAGTCAGCCTTTTAACCTGTGATCCGGGAACTGAACTTTACAGCATTTTTGGACACAGTGCAGTGAGGGTTGTGGATCAAAAAAACGGCAGAGATCTGGTTTTTAACTATGGAACCTTTGACTTTGACACCCCGAATTTCTATTTGAAGTTTGCTCAAGGAAAATTGGACTATAAACTTAGTATAAGCACTTACCAGTCATTTATTGAACATTACACCTATTCAGGAAGAGCAGTAAGAGAACAAGTTTTGGATCTCAATCCACAGCAGGCTGCCAAAGCAGTAGAATTCCTGCAAATCAACTACCAGCCTGACAACCGCTACTACCGCTATGATTTCTTCTATGACAATTGTGCTACTAGGATCAGAGATATGCTGGAAGTAGTTCTGGGCGATCAACTGGAATGGAAAGATCCTATTGATGCTGATGAAAAAACTTTTAGGAACCTGATAGATGAATATGTCCTACCATTACCTTGGGGAGATTTGGGCATTGACCTTGCCCTAGGGAGTGTAATAGATGTTTCGACCAGTGAAAGGGAAAAGCAATTTTTGCCGGATTATATGGAAGCAGCATTTGGCCGGGCAGAAATTGTAGGTGATGGACCTACCAGACCATTAGTAAAAAGCCAATCAACCGTTTTGGACCTGCCACCAGTAAATATGGAGGCCAGTATCTTCAATCCCTACTTTCTCTTTTGGCTGATAGCCATCGTATTTATAGTATTCACCTATATTGGTTTCAAAAAGAAAAGACTCTTTATCGGTCTGGACCAGGGACTGTTTCTTGTACTCAGCTTTTTAGGATTAGTAGTAATATCCCTTTGGTTCTTTACGGAACACACTGCTACCAAGTATAATTGGAACCTTTTATGGGCATTTCCATTACATGGGATTTTAGTATATGGACTTAGCCAAAAACATCCAGCAGAATGGGTAAAGAAATATTTGCTATTCGCCTTAATAATGGCAGATGCGGCCATCGTCTTTTGGATATTAGGCTGGCAATCTTTCCACCCAAGCGTATTGCCATTCATTTTGGTAATCATTTTGAGGACAAATTACCTTTACTATAACCTAGATAGGTTGAAAGCATATAAAAGGAATATGAAAGTTCAATAAACTTTTAACCTCCAAAAAAACGTTAGTTAAGGACACTAAAGAAAAACCATGGATTTCAAAATAATATCTGATTACAGTCCTACAGGCGATCAACCTGCCGCTATCAAAAACCTCTCTGAGGGGATCAATGCGGGAGAACCTTCTCAAGTGCTTTTAGGGGTGACCGGCTCTGGAAAAACCTTTACAGTTGCCAATGTAATTCAGGAAGTCCAAAAACCTACTTTAGTACTCTGTCACAACAAAACCTTGGCAGCACAGCTTTACGGCGAGTTCAAGCAGTTTTTTCCTGAAAATTCAGTAGAGTATTTTATTTCCTACTATGATTATTATCAACCAGAAGCATTTATACCCACCAGTGGAGTATATATCGAAAAGGATCTTTCGATCAATGAGGAAATAGAAAAATTAAGACTTAGCGCCACTTCAGCCCTGCTATCAGGGCGTAGGGATGTTATCGTAGTGGCATCTGTTTCCTGTATCTATGGTATTGGTAATCCAGAAGAATTTGGAAAGAATGTAGTTAAACTTCAGGAAGGAGACCGAATCCCAAGAAACCAATTACTTTTCAAGCTAGTGGACATCCTCTACAGCCGTGCCAATGCAGACTTCAAACATGGTACCTTCAGGGTAAAGGGTGATACTGTGGATATCTTTGTGGCCTATGCAGACTTTGCCTACAGAATTTATTTCTGGGGTGATGAAATAGAAGCCATTCAGCGGATTGATCCTGCTACAGGCAAAAAACTATCCAGCGAAAAGCTGATCACGATTTTCCCTGCCAACCTGTTTGTAACAGGCAGGGATGTCATAGATGTCGCCATCAAAGAAATCCAAGATGATTTGATGGCCCAGATTTCCTTTTTTGAAAAGGATATGCGGCTGGAAGAAGCCACCAGGTTAAGAGAAAGAACAGAATTTGACCTGGAAATGATCAGGGAATTGGGCTATTGTTCAGGTGTGGAAAACTATTCCAGGTACTTTGATAGGAGAGCAGCAGGAGCAAGACCTTTCTGCCTCTTGGACTATTTCCCAGATGACTTCTTGATGGTCATAGATGAAAGTCATGTGACCATCCCACAGATCAGGGCCATGTGGGGCGGTGATCGCTCCAGAAAGGTCAATTTGGTGGACTTTGGGTTTAGACTGCCTTCTGCATTGGATAACCGTCCCCTAAAATTTGATGAATTTGAATCCCTAACCAATCAACTCATCTATGTCAGTGCCACTCCAGCAGATTATGAACTGAACCAAACTGATGGGGTAGTAGTGGAGCAGATTATCCGTCCAACGGGACTTTTGGATCCTCTAATAGATGTGAGGCCAAGTGGTAATCAGATTGACGACTTATTGGAGGAAATCGACCAAACCATTAAGCAGGGCGACAGGGTCTTGGTGACCACCTTGACCAAAAGAATGGCAGAGGAGCTCAATAAATTCTTGGAAAGAGCTGGCATCAAATGTCGTTATATACACTCCGAAGTAAAATCTCTGGACAGGGTAGAAATCCTTAGGGAATTACGTTTGGGGATTTTTGATGTTTTGGTAGGGGTTAACCTACTAAGAGAAGGGTTGGACTTACCTGAAGTTTCCCTCGTGGCCATTTTGGATGCAGATAAGGAAGGGTTCCTGAGAAATGAAAGGAGTTTGGTGCAGACTATCGGTAGAGCAGCCAGAAATGAAAATGGTCGGGTAATCATGTATGCAGATAAGGTTACCGCCTCCATGCAGCGGGCCATAGACGAGACGAAAAGAAGGAGAGGAATTCAGATTGCATATAATGAGGAGCATGGCATCACTCCAAAAACAGTCATCAAGTCCAAAGAAAAAATCATGGGGCAAACCAAAGTGGCAGACAGTAAAAAGAATGCCAAGTTCTATGATGATCACTTTACGGATGACCAAGCCTATGCCGCAGATCCTGTGGTACAATATTTGAGCAAGGACAAGCTGGAAAAATTGATCCCACAAACCCAAAAACAAATGGAAAAAGCAGCCAAAGAACTCAACTTCATGGAAGCAGCCCGACTAAGGGACGAATGGCAGGGATTAAAGAAAAGACTGGAAGAGCTCAAACGCATGGACTGATAAAACTGATATTTGAAAATCAGGAGCTTATTTTTCCACCATCAATTGACAGATTATTACACATGAAAAAGATTTTAATGCTATTGGCTTTCCCGCTATTTATGTGGACAGGCAAGGAAGCCCATGCACAGCAAGCAGCAGGCAGTTATTTGATATCTGGCGCATTGGACCTGGTCAAAACAGATGTACCAGGAGTCATCAGAAGGTACCAAATTGGTGTGGAAGCCAATTATTTTCACTGGCATAATATATCCTTTTCCGGTGGATATGAGTTTAACTATAATAGACCTAACCAAGTCAGCTTAGGTGGTAGGTTTTACCCATTGGAACCAGCCTTTATCAGAATGAGGGGCTTGATTGGCAAGGATAGCGATATTGCTTTTGGTGCAGGGTATACCTTCAACCTTTCATACAGGTTGCGTTTGGAGGGCATGGTGGATTATTATGCGGTAAGCAATGTAGCAGGTTTAAGAGCTGGATTGAGCTTTTTGATCAACTAAAAGAATAAAGAAATGACACTTCAGGAAGTGACAAGACTGGCCCAAAAGGGTGAAGGCTTACATATTGAATTCAAAAAAAAGGCGTCACACCCTGAGAAAATTGTCAGAGAAATTATCGCTTTGTCCAATACCGATGGTGGCTACCTTATGATAGGAGTGGATGATGATAAAACCGTAAGTGGCCAAAGGTATATTGAGGAAGATGTTTATGTGCTGGAAAAAGCCATTAAAGAAAAAATCCGACCCACGGTAAATTATAAACTATCGATCATTCCTATCAATGAAAAAAAGGGAGTAGCGGTTTACCAGTTTGAAAAAAGCCCCAAAAGGCCGCATTTTTTATATGAAGACGGCCGAAAGAAATCCTATGTAAGAGTGGAAGACCGCACGGTGCAAGCAAGCAGGGAAGTGTGGGAAATCCTTCGCAGGGGCAAAAATGAAAAGAATATTATCTTCAATTATGGAGATAAGGAAACCAAACTCATGCAGGCGCTCAATGAACATGAGTCCATTACCCTAAAGGAATATTCCAAAATCGCCAGATTACCAAGATTTATTGCCTCAAAGACCTTGGTGAGATTGGTCCTAGCCAATGTCCTGCAGGTGGTTCCTCAGGAACAGGAGGATTTATTTAGGCTAAAAAATTAAGAGACCTCACGCCTAGCGCGATTAAATAAGTCTGTTCCTTTTTTACACAAAATAAAATTAAAGCATTCTACCTATTTCTTTATCAAGCTATTACAGACAAAAATTGAATAATTCCAATATTTATTTTTTCTATCAACCACAACCCAACTATATTTGCAGTTTAAATTTTATCATATAAAACCTAATCTTTTATTTAATGAAAAATTACACTTTTGTTTTTTCAAAAATATTTACTAACAGTTCTCTAAAATCCTACTGTTGGGTATTATTCTTATCATTTTGGTCAATTTTATCTTCCTGTGCTGAATTAGCCTGTATCACGACTAAAAATAACCAGAAAGCAAGCAAGGATCAAAAGGTGGAAAAACTCCAATACCTCATTTATTATTTCTTCCTGGAAACCAGAAGCAGATAATATGTATTTAGTTTGGGGCTGTACAAGAACTTCTGTAAATATTGATGTAGAAGGAACTGTCAAGGCGTCCAAAGAAGGAATTTCTGGAGAAGCAAAGGCAAAAGTCGCCATAAGAAACAGTGTAGAACTGGTTTCTGCCCTGTCTTTTGACAAGTGTTTTACCATAGCCAACAATGTAAATGAAACCAATCAGGGATATGGATATTATGGAAATACCAAATATCCCATTTATGCTTTTGGAAAAGTAAGAACCTATTTCACTCTGGAAACCTTATAAAATCCATGAAAAAATATTTGTTAACAATTCTAACCTTAATCATTGGTTTCTCTACTCAAGCCCAATCCAACTATGATAACACGATTTATTTGGGTTATTCTGTATATGAATCAAGTCATTATTCAGGTGGAGATATTTCAGCCAAAGGTTTTGATATCGGTTATTCCAGATACCTTAAGAAACGCCTATATGCTGATATAAGCTACGGGCTATATAACTTTGAGGGCAGAAACAGTATTTTCTATTTGGAGCCTGAAGAAATGGATCATTATAATATGAAGGTATTTACCCTTGGCTTGGGTTACGACATTTTTCAGTCAAAGCGGTTTATTTTATCGGGAGAGTTGTCCTATCTGCGACAAAGCACCCACGAATTGATCAGCCAGCTGGAATCAGGAGGTATAACCATAAGGGAAACAGGAATGATAGTGGACCAGACTGCCCGAGTTCAGCTTAAGGCCAGGATATTTATCACAAAAAATCTCCAACTGATCCCCGCAGCAGCACATGGTTTCCAACTTTCGAGATACAAAAGTAACTGGCTTCGGATAGGATTGGGCTACTCCTTCTGAAAAGGATATTCAAATTTAGGGATCGTTGCTTTAAACTAGTCGACAACTAAAAAATAAAGGGCCACCGCTAAAATGGTGGTCCTCTTTTGGTTTATAACTATCATTTCATTTCCCGCTCCTAATCTCCTCCAAGGCTGCCTGAACCAAGTCATTCTCAAATCCCCGGCTCAACAAATACCGATGAACTTTCACCTTCTTCTTAAACAAATCAGTATCATGGGTAGTCTCCCATTTCTTTTGGGCAAGCCCCAACAATGTCTCCCAGTACTGGTCTTGTTCAATCTCCCTCATTCCTGACTTTATGCAATTAACAGTGATTCGATGCTGCTTCAGGCCCTGCTCAATCTTAATTTTCCCCCACTTTTTTAGGTTGAACTTTCCCCTGACATAGGATTGGGCAAATCGCTCTTCATTCAAAAAATTCTCAGTGATCATTAAAGAAATCAAGTCCTCCACTTCCTCACTGAAGAGCCCATAGCTGTACAGTTTATCCCTTACTTCCTGTTGGCTTCTTTCCTGATAAGCACAAAAAGCAGCGATCTTTACCTTGGCCTCCGAAGGGCTTAGTGATTTTTTCTGTTGCTCATTTGAATAATCTTTTCTTTGGAAGGACATTTTATGTAATTTTAGCATCGAAATTGCTTTTCCTGCCTTACAAAAATCAGGAAAAGTTATTTACTCATCAAATATATCAAACCTAACCAAAATTATCATGCGCAAAAAAATCGTCGCCGGTAACTGGAAAATGAACGGAACGCAGGAAGAAGGCCAAAAGCTAACTTCTGAAATTGTCAATATGGTACAGGACGAACGCATCAGCGATGTGACTGTAGTCTTGAACCCTCCATTTGTCCATGCTTCAAATGTAAAAAAATTGATCGGTGGAGTTCCTAACATCTTCCTAGGTGGACAAAACTGCTCAGATAAGGAATCTGGTGCTTACACTGGTGAAACTTCCGCTAAAATCTTAGCTTCTTTCGGTGCTAAATATGTGATCATCGGTCACAGTGAGCGTAGAGAATATTTCAACGAAAGCAATGAAGAGCTTACTGCTAAAGTTAAG
This sequence comes from Echinicola marina, assembly GCF_020463795.1. Lineage (NCBI taxonomy): Bacteria > Pseudomonadati > Bacteroidota > Cytophagia > Cytophagales > Cyclobacteriaceae > Echinicola > Echinicola marina. Next base: position 1,361,173 of record NZ_CP080025.1, read on the forward strand.
CAAGCCCTTGCCAATGATTTGACGCCAATCTTCTGCTGTGGAGAGCCGCTTGAGATCAGAGAAGCTGGTAGCCACGAGGATTATGTAAAAGAGCAGCTTACGGCCAGTCTTTTCGGTTTGACTGAAGAGGAATTCTCAAAAATCGTTATTGCTTACGAACCAATCTGGGCAATCGGAACGGGTAAAACAGCCTCTTCTGACCAGGCTCAGGACATGCATGCAGCTATCAGAGCTCACCTTGCCTCTAAATATGGCCAAGCAATCGCTGATGAGACTTCTATCCTTTATGGAGGAAGCTGTAAGCCTGATAATGCTGTGGAGATCTTCTCTAAAGCTGATGTAGACGGTGGTTTGATCGGTGGTGCTTCTCTTAAATCAAGAGACTTCGTAGATATCATCAAGTCATTCTAAATATACCTAACAGGTTGTCTCATAAATCCACGTCATTGCGATTGTAGAGATAGCGAAGAGAAGCAATCTCCCTATATGTACAATGTAAGTACTTCGAGATCACTTCGCTTCACTCGTGATGACGTATTTTCGACTTATGAGACAGCCTCTTTTATTCCCTTTTTAGACAAATTTTTACTTTTCCCTTTTCAAATCATGGATTACCTGGAGTTTAAAATCAACTGTACCGAGGAGTACAATGAAATTCTTATCGCAGAATTGGCAGAAGTGGGCTTTGATTCATTTTTGGAGACCGACCAAGGCATTGAAGCTTATATTCAGGAAGATCTTTTTGACCGAGCAGCCTATGATGAAGTCATCGAAAAGTACCGTGAGGCTGCAGAAATAATCGTTGAAGAGGGAAAAATGCCCAAGGTCAATTGGAACGAAGAATGGGAAAAACATTATGACCCGATTTCCATTGGCAAGGAAGTTTATGTTCGTGCTTCCTTTCATGCGCCATTGGAAGGGGTAAAACATGATATCCTCATCAATCCAAAAATGTCCTTTGGCACTGGACATCATGCCACTACTTACCTAATGCTTTCCCATCAGCTGGAGATTCCTCATGAGGGCAAAAGTATCATTGATATTGGTTCTGGAACAGGCATCTTGGCCATCATGGCACATAAGCTGGGAGCTTCCCATATAGAAGCCTTTGATATCGATAATTGGTGTGTGGATAATGGCAATGAGAATTTCGAGCTCAATGGTATTAATGATGTAAAAATGGGACATGGCACTATTCGTGAAGTAAACCCTTCTGGACCTTTTGACATTGTATTGGCCAATATCAACAAGAATGTGCTTCTGGATGAAATGGAGGTTTATGTTTCCTTGATGAAACCGTCTGCCAAACTATTGCTCAGTGGTTTTTATGAAAATGATGTACCCGATATTCAATACAGAGCAGAATCTCTGGGCTTAAAACTCAAGGGCCAAAAGGAAAAAGACAACTGGGCTGCTGTAGTCTTTGAGAAGCAATAGATTTTAGGCTCACGCAAAGAACGCTAAGTCCTGTTTTACAAAATCCCTCTGCTAACTTCACGCAACTTTCGCTAGTCTTACGTGAAATACTTTTTTTCTCGCTAAGAGCTCAAAGGAAACGCAAAGTACGCTAAGAAATAATCCCTCTGCGAGCTTCGTGTAACCTTTGCGGGCTTTGCGTGAAAACAACCTCCCTTTCTCGCCAAGAGCGCAAAGAGGACGCAAAGGACACCAAGTCATTGTTTTAAAAATCACTTAGAGAACTTCGCGCTTCCTTCGCGGGCTCTGCGTGAAAACAACCTCCCTTTCTCGCTAAGAGCGCAAAGAGGACGCAAAGAACGCTAAGTCCTGTTTTACAAATTCCCTCTGCTAACTTCGCACAACTTTCGCTAGTCTTACGTGAAATACTTTTTTTCTCGCTAAGAGCTCAAAGGAAACGCAAAGTACGCTAAGAAATAATCCCTCTGCGAGCTTCGTGTAACCTTTGCGGGCTCTGCGTGAAAACACTTTTTTCTCGCTAAAAGCACAAAGAAAACGAAAAGTTCGCTAAGCCTGATCCTTCAATAAATCAATCTGCGGGATCCGCGCTACCTTCGAGAGATTTGCGTGAAAACACTTTCTTCCTCATTTGGAAGATCATCAAACAAATATCTCCAGGCCCTCTTCCGTCAAATTGGTTTTATAAACCTCCAAATCCCCGCAACCGCCACCAGAAGTCAGCTGGCCTGTGTTCATATTAAAGCGATAGGAATGCAAAGGACAAATAACCTCTTCAAATCGATTAATATGTCCATCCTTTAGCGCAGCTCCTCGATGTGGACAAAGCTGCTCAAATGCATATACCTTTTCCCCCAATCTCACCACGCAAAGCTTCTTGGCCCCTAATTGGGTCACCTTTATATTTCCCTCAGGCAGCATGCCCTTTACATCTTCTTTTGATTGCCCCAATCTAAATTTCCCCATAGATTCGAAGATAAATGATTTCCCACTTAGTTAAAATGGAAAACCATTGATTAATCACCGTTTAAATAAATTACATTAAAGATTAAGGAAGATTTTACTCGGACTTATTGATTTTTGTAAATTAGCTTAGTTTAAAACCAAAATACCATGAAAACCCTATTGATTATCCCGCTTTTATTTTTTTCAATCTGTGTATTTGCCCAGGACTTGGAAGGTGCTTGGAAGCTCACCCATATCAATGGAGATCCAGTGAAAGACAAGGAATGCATTAAAATCTACCAAGATGGATACTTCGCCTATGGTAATAAGGAAATCAGCAACAACCACTTTTTAGGAGCTGGCGGTGGAACCTATATGACGGAAGGAGAGGACAGTTATGTTGAAACTTTTGATTTTAACACCCTTGATCCCAAAAAGATCGGCACGAGTACCCAATACACCCAGAGTTTTGTGGATAAAAAAATGGTGCTTTATTACACCAAAAAGGGCAAAAACATGATTGAAATTTGGGAGAAAATATCTGACAGAGATGATGACCTTAATGGTACATGGGTGATCACTGGGAGAAAGAGGGATGGAGAAATCAACACCATGACCCCTGGAGCCAGAAGAACCATCAAAATACTGGGCGGGGGAAGATTCCAGTGGATAGCTTTCAATTCGGAAACCAAAGAATTCAGCGGTACTGGCGGTGGAACTTATAATGCGGAAAAAGGCAAGTACACGGAAAACATCGAGTTTTTTAGCAGGGATGATAGCAGGGTAGGAGCTTCCTTAGGTTTTGATTATGCTGTTAAAAATGGAGCATGGCATCACAGCGGGCTAAGCTCCAAAGGTGATCCCATCTATGAAATTTGGTCAAATTACCGTAAAGCATATTTGGATAAATTGAATAAAGAATAATATTCAATCACTCCATTAAAAAGCCCTAGGATTACATTTCCTAGGGCTTTTATTATTTGCTAAATACTTACTTTTCATCTGCTTCCTTCATCCTCGAATGCAGCTCTACTGGTTTCTTGGCCGTTTTCTTACGCATACGCATATTGACTAGCTCTACTGCCAAGGAGAAAAATACCGCAAAATAGATGTAGCCCTTCGGTACTTCCACATGGAATCCCTCCACAAACAGCATTACCCCAATTAATATCAAAAAGCTCAAGGCCAATATCTGCAAAGTCGGATGTTTGTTGATAAACTCACTGATTTTTCCTGCAAACACCATCATGATCAATAAGGAGATGACTACAGCAATAATCATAATGCTGACATGGTCCACCAAGCCCACAGCTGTCAAAATACTATCAAAGGAGAATATCATATCCAACAATATGATTTGGAATAAAACACTCCCAAAACTCGCTCCGGTCTTTGTTTTCACTTCCTCGGTTTCACCTTCCATCTTATGGTGAATCTCAATAGTGGATTTGAAGAGTAAGAACATCCCTCCACCGGCCAGGATCAAATCCCTACCACTAAAACCATGGCCAAATACGGTAAATAACGGCTCGGTAAACTGGATAATAAAGGATATTCCCAATAGCAGGCCAATCCTAAAAAACATGGCCAATAGCAGACCTATATTTCTGGCTTTTGGTTGTTGGTCCTCAGGAAGTTTATTGGAAACTATGGAGATAAAAATAATATTATCCACCCCCAATACGATTTCCAGAAAAGTCAATGTCAAAAGTGCGATCCAGGTTTCACTCTGAAGAAATATTTCCATCTTATAAAAGGTTAAATTAAGCCTTGAATTTAACAAAGCTTTTTTGAACTCCTTCACAGTAGAAATAATTATTTATTTTTGAGAACGAATTTAGATAAATACCCCCCAAGGGTTTAGATAAATAAAACCATGATAGCAGAAAAGAACAAAGTAGTCAGTGTGGCTTATGAACTCCATATAGACGATGGAGAAAATGGCAAGGAATTCAAAGAAAAGGTCACCAAAGACCAAGCATTTCCTTTCCTTTTTGGAGCAGGGAACACCCTTCCAGCATTGGAAGAAGCTATTGCTGGCAAAAGTATTGGGGACACCTTTGAAGTATTTATTGACTTTGAAAATGCCTATGGAGATTATGATGAGAGCAAGGTAACCATCATTCCCAAAGCCAACTTCAAGGAAAACGGTAAGAAAAACAAAGACATGCTGAAAGTCGGCCGAGTGATCCCTATGCAGGATGATCAAGGCAACCAACTCAGAGGTGAGATCCTAAAAGTGGATTATAAAGGCGTACACATGGATTTCAACTCTCCATTGGCTGGTTATGATCTTTTTTTTAAAGGAGAAATCGTTGAAATAAGGGATGCTGACCCCGAAGAGATCGAACACGGTCACGTTCATGGCCCAGGTGGACATCATCACCATTAACTATTTTAAGCCCTTCCAATTAGAAGGGCTTGTTTTTTAAATACCAACACCGTTTGTGCTACCAGTCTCCTTTTTGACCACTTTTCTAAGATACCTCAATACAAAAAATGCTGCCAAACAGGCCAAAAACAATCCAAAAAACACCGTCCCTATAACAAATGCTTCCTCTGAGCTGACATGATGGGGCTCATCAATCATTTCTAACATGGAATTCATTAATTCCTGCCCGTTAAACACCATAATGCTCAACCAGAGAAATAAACCTCCAAACATAGCAGATAAAATCTGAAGGAGACTTACAAAAGTATTGGACAAATCGTGAGCAGGATCTTTCATCATCAAATAGCTAGTAGACATAATTTATTGTCATGAATCACCAAAACACAAATAAACACTGACAATCAGCAATTTAACTTATTCCACTGATATTTTAAGGACTTTTGAAAGCTAATTTATTTGATGACAGATCATTCCTTGTATTTTAAGGTGTCCACCTCTAAAGGGTTCTTCCATAATGGCCTGGTGTCAAGCGCTTCTATTGGTCCGCTTCCCAAAGTCTGACTTCTAGGTTTTCCGTTAATTAATTTCTTGAAAGCGCCCAACAATCCATGAGAGGGATTGCTGGAAAACAATGTAATTCCTCCTCCAGTATTAACATTGTTGAGCAAGGTATTATAACTTGAAAAGTCATATTGATACCCTAAATCTTTTATCTTCATGATGGTCTGAAGATTATTCCCCATGATTTTTCTTTTGGAGGCATAATCAATAGTTGTATTCATCATCGCCTCCTTAAAAGCTTGCTCACTGGGAAAATCAGTGACCTCAAATTCCCTAAGTTCCAATATGCGCTCTGTTAGTGAAATCTCCAGACCTACATCATCTCCTGAAACAGGATAATAAACCGTTTCGAAAGTCAAATGAACAAAAGATAATTGATCTCCAACATTGGCTTTAATCACAAAGTTTCCAGTTTCATCTGAAGAAACCCGCTCCAAAGAGCTGCTGATCCTTACTACCGGAATACCTTGTCCTGTCTTTGCATCAATTACCTTCCCTTCAATCACAACAGTCTCCTGAGCCTGTAACAATAAAGGCTTGGCAATAAAAAAGAGCAAAAGTAAAATGGTCCTGATCATCCTTGTAAAAACAACATGGATACAATCTAGACCTTTAGTTTCAGGATTTTTTGGATTTAAAACTCTTTAACACTCGACTTAACATTAATTAAGTAATTCACATAAGAAAAGGCTGTCCAAAATAGAACAGCCTTGGTAAAATTCTCTGTGAAAGGATTTTATCCCTTATTTTTCAATGCATGGTCTACCGCCCTTGCCGCAAACACCATATAGGTCAATGAAGGGTTTTGGGTACTGGTAGAAGTCATACAAGCTCCGTCTGTAACATATACATTGGTACAGGCATGTAGCTGATTATGCTTGTTCACCAATGAAGTCTTAGGGTCCTTACCCATTCTTACACCACCCATTTCGTGGATATCCAGCCCTGGTCTTCTTCCATCATCCCAAGTACGGATATTCTTGAATCCCGCTGCATCAAACATTTCCGCCATTTGCTCCCGGTAATCCTTTAGCATATCCTCATCATTCTGGTCATAATCCACATTTACCTTGATGATCGGCATACCCCACTCATCTTTCTGTTCACTATCCAAAGCCACATAATTGCTTTCCTTGGGAATAGTTTCCCCCATCATATGAGAGCCGATTTTCCATGGACCATAACTTGGGTTCATCATATTGGAAACCAAATTACTTCCAGCCCCATCATAATTGACTTCCTTGGACCTACTGCCATGAAGTCCTGCTGCATAGCCCCTCAAGAAATTGGTTTCTTGCTTATGCACATTACGAAACCTTGGCATATAACCGCTGGTTGGACGCTTGCCTTCTGTAGTATATTCTTGTAAACCATTATATTCAGCAGAAATTCCTCCTCTATAATTATGGAAAGCAATATATTTCCCCATCAGGCCATTATCATTGCCCAATCCATTAGGAAAACGATTGGAAGTGGAATTAAGCAAAATCAAATTTGTATTCAATGCACTGGCATTGACAAAAATGATGGGAGCATAATACTCCTTCATTTCTTTGGTATTGGCATCTATCACCCTCACACCTGTGGCCTTTTGCTTAGCTTCATCATAAATAATGGAATGCACCACCGCGTCATTCTGAAGTGTCAAATTCCCCGTTCTGGCAGCCCAAGGCAACGTAGCCGAGTTACTGCTAAAATAGCCCCCAAATGGACAGCCTCTTTGACACAGTACCCTGTGCTGGCAGATACCACGTCCTTGTTTGGCATAATATTCGGCATTTCCGGTAATATGGGCACAGCGGCCACTGATTACATGACGATCAGGATATTTCTCGGCCATTTGAGCCTTGAAATATTCTTCTCCCGCGGTTAGTTCTATTCCCGGCAAAAACTCCCCATCTGGTAAATGGGCAATTCCATCATGGAAACCGGCAACTCCAACAAACTTCTCCACATAGCTGTACCATGGCTCCAATTCCTTATATCTGATCGGCCAATCCACCGCAAAGCCATCCCTAGCCGGTCCTTCAAAATCAAAATCACTCCATCGCTGTACCTGTCTCGCCCAAAGCAAGGATTTACCGCCAGTCTGGTAACCACGAATCCAGTCAAAGGGCTTTTCTTGAATATAGGGATGATCTGTATCTTTTACGAAAAAGTGAGCCGCATCTTCCCGATAGGCATAGCACCTACTGATAGAGGGGTTTTCTCTTTGAATATCCTCTGGAATCTGGCCTCTATGTTCAAACTCCCAAGGCATCATATGGGTAGTAGGATAATCTTTATTATGTTCCACTTTTCTGCCCCTTTCCAAGACCAAAGTCTTCACACCCTTATCGCATAATTCCTTCGCTGCAAAACCTCCACTCATTCCAGAACCAATAACTATAGCCCCGTATGTGTTCTCTTCTTTACTTTTTATATTCAGATTAGCCATTAATATTCACTTTTTCGCCAGGTACTATTTTCTTACTTCCATTAAAATTTGGACCGGGAACCAATGTATAGGGCATCAATTCGGTCATCACATACTCCGAAGCCATATAACCTTGGATCGTATATTTCTTGGTCATCTTCACAAAATATTGATAGGCTTCTGCATCAGCACCCTGCTCTCCATTCAATAATTCCTCTACAGCCGCTTCCGCTTTACCTTGATCCATCTTTAAAAACTGAGTACCATAACTACTTTTGATATGGTCATCAAAGCCCTTTAATCCCTTAACAAAGCGCTCCTGATCTTCTTGACCCAGACAATCATTGGCCATCACCAGGACAAAATCATGCACGCCTAATTCCACTGCGCCTTTTAAATCTGTCTTTGGGATAATTGTATTTACTAGAGATTTTAACACCTGCTGCTGTCCTTCGGTAATTTGCAGCTCATCATAGGTGGCCAGTATCTTTTCTTCGCTGAAATCACAACCTGGAATCAGGGCAAGTCCCCCTGTCACCAAAGCCAACTGCTTTAAGGCTAATCTTCTGTTCATCATTTTGGTATCGTTAAAAGCTATTCAGGAATGCCTATTTTTTTCAAAAGTTAAAACGGTTTAGTGAAATTTTCAATTATTATAAACAATTAATTAAAAAAGCCGAGAGGTATACACCCCTCGACTCCAAAGGAAATCAAGAATAATTATCGAATATGGTAAACCTTTTTACCATAATGTTTTTTACCAAACATATCCGTAGCTTCCACCTCTATAGTGTGCGGACCTTTTTCCAGTTTTGGATCTATTCCACCCTTCCAAAGATGGGTACTTTTCACTGGATTGGAAGGTCTTCTACCATCCAAAAGCTCTTCCGTGGTGTCCCATTGATAGACCTCCAACATATAAGTAGGATCATATTCTTCCAAATATTGCATCTTTTTCCACTCCCCATTGTCTATGCGATAACGTACTCGGTCATCAGCTGTACCCATAAAGAAGTTAACAAAAATCCCTGAAGAAGTCCGCTTGTCTTTTTCTAATACCTTAGGAGCAAAAATCGCCATTTGGTAATCTTTTTCCTGATCCACGACCTTGTACCTGATATCATATTGATTACCTGTAAACTCTATAAAAGCATAGCCTTTAGGCGTACCATCTCTCATGGTGGACTTTGGAACGCCTTTTTCATTCAATGTACCTGAATACCAATCCCCGGAAGTAGTCCCTACATTATAGTGGTGATGTGGATTTTTTTGGTTCCAGCCATCTTTTTCGAAAAAGAAGTCTTGCCGCTGCAAGTGGGTGTGGGCAGATAGAGAAAGAGTATGCGGATAATCTTTCAACAAATCAAACAGCTGCTGTCTGTCCTCATCCTTAAATGGGTCCCCAGATGGCTCGCTCAAAGGAATGTGAAAAGCCAAAACAATCAAATGATCTTTCGGCACATACTTTAGGTCATTCTTTACAAATTCCAGTTGGTCTTTTCGGAAACCTCCCCAATAGCTCTTGCCATCTCTAGGGTCTGGGTAAAGTATATCATCCAGCACAATAAAGTGTACCTTGCCATGGTTAAAAGCATAATTGGCCGGACCAAAATGAGCTTCAAAAGTTTCATCGGAAAGATGGTCTTCCTTTACATCGAAGTTCAAGTCATGATTTCCCAATACATTGTACCAAGGGACGCCTACCTTGGAAGTAGCCTCGATATAAGGATCAAAAAGGTCCAAATCATTCCCAACCAAATCTCCCAATGACAGTCCAAAATCGATTCCTTCGATTCCTTCTACCTCTGAAACCACTCCATTTTCAAAATGGTTGACTTCTTCAATGGTATAAGGCTGGGGATCCCCAAAGATTAAAGCGGTAAAATCAGCTTTGTCTTCAGTTGGGATCAAACCAAAATTAAGTTTCCTTGGAAGTTTTCCTGTAGGCTGCACCCCAGGAAATTTGGTTTCTGGGGAACCAGAAGGCTTGTGAATATAAAAATACTGGGGAAGATTTTTGTCATTGACAGGTGCTAGATATCCCGCGGGCTTGATTACAAATACGATTTGGTCATTGGCCAAGGGCAATTCATACCGCCCTTTTTCATCTGTTTGTGTTACTTCCACGCCGTTTGAGATCGCTACATTAGCTAGGCCCTTTTCCCGGGACTCTTTCTTTCCGTTTCCATTCAGGTCCTCATAAATGATTCCTTTGGCGGTTTCCTGTGCCGTCACGGACAAGGAAAAAGCCAATAGACAACCTGATAAAATCAATTTTTTCATTTTTAGGTTTTAGAGATTAATGATAAAATTCAAATTTATTTAAAGCTTCTTGCCACACTTATATTAAATGCTTGGTTCACTTGGTGACAAAATCCATTCATACTATAAATCTATTTCTATTTAAATAGTGTGTTTTAAGGGGACTTACTACTATCCAAAACCATTAATTAATTGTTATTAATCAAAAAAATCCGATAATGTCAGGCTAAAGGAGTTACTAAAAATCACCTTTAGGATGTAAAAGAGCACCTTTTCCGCCCTATTAAAAAGATTAGCTTTCCTTCCACTTTTTCATGTATTTCCAGTTCCTTGGCTTTCCCTCTTCCATATAAATTATGGCAGTCATCAAACGGCGCTTACGGGTAGCTTCAGTTTTGGCCTCGTTCAACCATTCGATATAATCTTTTTGGTTAGAATAACTAAAATTCTCAAAAGTGTCCAATGCTCTGGAATTGGCTTCCAAGGCCAATTTTAAATCCGCTGGCATGACAAGGTCAGCTTTCTTCTTGGATATTTTTTTGGGAAGCTTTATTCCTTTTTCATTGAGCTCAACAGCCTCATAGAGATAGGCCAACATTTGATCATCCTCTGGTAAGTCTTCCATCGCTGTAATTTTACCCAAATGGCCCATAGCTGTTTCTCCAGTAGCATTTTCCCTTAATACTGGATCCTGCATCAATGCGCCCTTCCAAAAAAGAAAAACACAATGTTCCTTAAAGCCGGCCATGCTGCACAAAATCTCCCCTTTATAGGTAAAATGAGGCATGCCCCATTTGATGGTTTCCTCCACCTCTGGACAAGCCTGATGGACCAAAGCCCTCAGATGTCTAAGAATAGGTTCAGCAAAATCCTGCAACTTATTAATATAAGCATCAATTCGCTTATCATGAGAAGGGTGAAATTGGGTCTTTCCAGTCATAATTATTGATTGGGTAGTTTTATGAATGAAAATAACAAAAAAAAGGAGAAGCCTAAACACCTCTCCTCGTTCAATGCTATAAAATCTGATTTCCTATTCCTGGATATGTATATAATAACTACGCTCCTTGGGAAATGCCAAACCAACAAGCGCTCCTATTCCTGCCCCACAAACCGAAAATAAAGTTAAGGACAGTACCTCACTTTTCGACTCCTGATTCAGATCTCCATGATCTCTAGGTAAAGAAGCAAGTGAAAATAGCAACATTGTTCCCCCACCTATCAAGGCTCCTTTTCCTACACTATTTCCTTCCTTAACTCTTATATAATTAACTTCTGAAAAAGATAGTGAACGGGTCATGTCTTCTGAAATAAAACTGATACTGTCTTTCTCTATGATAAGATTGCTCACAGATAATTTTCCCGAATTTTTCAAGCCTAACTTAGCTTTGGAATACTTTATCTTGGGAGGAAGATTAAGAGATATTTGAGCAGAAGTTTCTATAGTGATGATGAAAACAAATGCTAAACATAATATAAAAAACCGCATTATCTGACCTAGCTATTTTGAATATATTCATTCAATTTTCTAGAGATTTCATCTGCCAAACCTTCAAACTTATGCAACTGAATGACATATTCATTGGAGTTTTTTCCACTAATTTGCTCTGGTTTGGTCCACCCTTTTATATTGATCAATAAGTCTCCCTGAGAATCATATATAAACAAATAAGATTCCAAACTGATCATTCCAAATGAACCAAAAGCTCCTACCCCTACTATTCCAAGCCTATTATAGGATACGGCAACATTACTAATATCTAGTGCTTGGGCTATCTCCCTTACTCTATCTTTAATACCTTCATCATTCTTAAAAATTTTATTCACATTCTTTCCTTTACCAAGATCCGCAATGTTCAAATCACCCTCACTAAAAAAAACAACTGGAAAATTCTTATTATCTACTTTCAATCCTTTTTCCACTTGATATGGTTCAATTGATGCTCCATCAAATTCCCCTATAGTTTTGACCGAAGAACTAAGATGGCCTTTTAAGGTACTCGTTAGAATGTACTTAAATTCTTCAATCATTCTTTCCTCTTCATCCATAATGACATCCGCAATTTTATTGGTTTTACCATTAAATGATGCTGCATCAATCAATGGAAGATCGGGTTGAAAGAGTGGGCCAATCATTGTCGAAGCTAAATTAAGTTGCTCCAAAGCAATTGTCGAGCTTTTAGAGCTTTGTACTTTTACCATAATTGGGGCTGTAGCGCACGAAACTAAAAAAATTGCAACTAAGGCAATGGGGAAAATTCTTTTCATAAATTCTACTAAACGTTTAATTCAACGTAATAATAATTTAGTTTTTAGTAAAATGAAAACATATCCCACCTTATAAAAAATTGAAGTTCAACATTGAATCTTAAACTATCAAAAATTCATTATTCCTCCTCAATAACTAAACTGGAATAAACTCTTTCAGCTTTAAACTAAAAATCACAGCCTAGTTAGTCTCTCAATGCCATAGATATAAAATGGACCAAGCCGAAAAACTGGGGAAAAACAGTCTATTTTAGCTTTGATATGCGCTATTTATCAACCACAGATGGATAGCCTATCTACTCAACAACGGTGGAATCTTGAATAAATAAGCGTTATCTTAATACAAGAACATCACTCCTTACCTTCATTCTTTTTATTCAGGTCTATTCCTGCATAAAAGCCCAAATCCTGCTCTCGTACTATCTTGGTCCAAAAAGCAATTTGTCCGGTATGATATGAAAAATGCTCCACGGCATGCAATACATTGCCTACACCAGTATACCTGAATCCCTGAACATTGTATTTGCTTATTAAGTCCTTTTCTGATATCGTCTCTAAAGTTTCACAGGCCACCTTAATTTCTTTATTCATAAGATGAATCAAGGCACTTTTGGACATTCCTCCACAAGCTGAAAATTCGGCATCCCTATCTCTTTTGTCTTCATGGCCGCCCAAGGAAGAAACAATATATTGACCTAAATTCCCTGCCAAATGAAGCACTAAGTTCCCAATGCTGTTAGAAACCTCATTGGGGCGCTGCCAGATTTCCTCTTCAGTTAACCAATCCAAGCAACTGATAATTTTAGCTTTATTCTCATTTAATCTAAATATGGCATGTTTTATCAACTCTTGCCCTATAGGGTTGTTATCCATTGTTTTACTCGCTTATAGTATTTGTTATCTCAATTATTCCTACTCATTAAAATAGATCAAAACCTAAAAAGTTCAATATCATCCGACTAAAGTACCGGCCAGTTTCATAAAATAACCTTTTTGATTTCTCTATATTCACTAATGATCAAACAATAAAGATCTACTTGTTGAACACAAATTGTCTTAGTCAAAACAGTTTCTTTCAAAATTTCTTGCAAAAACCAAGCGATATAGCCCAAGTATCATACCCTTTCTTCATATCAAACAAAAGAGTAGGGGTAAACTCCCAGTTCCGCTGCATCTCAAACGCATACTCTGTCCCCAGTCGATATATCCCCAGGTTTTCGCTCTTTTCCAGCTCTATACCTCCTCCAGTAAGGACCTTCCACCTCTCTGTTATGCCATAAGTAAGGACAAATGCAAAGATCATGGCCCTTTCCCTTTCCAGCTCTCTGCCTGTCACAATATAATGGTCCAACTCCCAGTCCCACATTAGTCCAATTTCAAAATTTTCTTGGATCTTCCTGAAATAGTCAAAACCCACAGCGGGAACAAAAAAACCACTTTCACTTTCTGATTCACCCAAACTTGCCCCTTTGGGAATCCAGGTATAGCCTAAAGAGAAAACTACCCTATTTTTTAACAGGTCTTCTTTTTCAGCTTCTTCTTGGGCATAAGCAGAATAGTTGAACATGGTCAACAGGAAAAGCATGAAGGTAAACCGCTCGAGAGCTTTCATATAGAAATCTATTTATCAAAAATGTCCCCTATCAATTTACCATAAAAATTTCAAACAAACTTAAAATCAACTCCTAACAACTCCATTTTGAATTAAAATTATTTCCTTATTTGATTCCAAATTAAATTGGCTATTTCTATCATTCCTTTCAAATGGATAAACATTTTCCCTCATAACTTCTATGTCAGGGTTAAGGGTATTTAGCGAATCACTTAAAACACTAAAATAATCCTTATCAGCAGCACTTGCTGCCATTATCCCAGCCAATATCTGGTGCCGGTGGATGGTAAGTGATACTGTTTCCAATGACCAATACCTTTGACAATGGAGCTTCAGGAGGCTCATCTTCCTTATTACAGGACACTAATATCATTCCCATTAATAAAAAAACCATAAAAATGGATTTGGTCATGCTGATCTTGTTCATTCGTATAAATTAGAAATGGTAAAATAATTTTACGCTATCACTCTCTGCAATAATAACGATTTTCTAAGTCTTCTTTCAGTTTTAAAAACTGCTGCCATTTTGGATAAATAGTCACATCGTGTACCGCCTGTACCTCATCAAACATTTCTTGGGCCAGTTCATATTCACCTTGCCTGAAAGCCCTAAAGGCATGTTTCAAAAGTTGTAGGGCCCTAGCCAGTTCCAATTCTTTTTCTACTTGGGCCGCTTCCAATCGCTGCCGACTGAAAACCAAACTATCTGGGCTCACCTTCACACTTTGGACTCCTATCGGAGATTTAAGTACTAGCCCCTCCAAATTGGTGCACCTGCTAAGTGCCACATAGGCTTGACCTGCTTCAAAAGACCTGCTGATATCCAAAATGGCCCTTTCAAAGGTCAGGCCTTGGCTTTTATGAACAGTAATCGCCCAGGCCAACTTTAATGGAAACTGTGTAAAGGTTCCTATGACCTTCGCCTCCAAATGCTCTTCTTTTTCATTATAGATAAACTCCACATTTTCCCAGGTTTCCCTACGGACTTCATAGATAAAGCCCCTATGGTCTTCCACTTCGATCACATCCTTCTCCATTTTAGAAACCTTGCCTATCATCCCATTATAATATTTCGCCTCAGCATTATTACGCATAAATATCACTTGCGCACCAATCTTCAAGGTCAAATCCACAGGATCAAAAGGGGCCATGTTCATCGGAAAATCATCCTTTAATTCAGCAGGATATTTCCTTGGCTCCTTTTTAAGCTCAGCCAGTTTCTTGGTATTGATTTCCGCAATGGTGGCATTATGCGTGCCGATAAGGATATACTCTTGGTCCAAAAGGTCAAAACGGTATTTGCTCGCAGTAGCATTTAATACCTTCAGGTCTTCCTGTGTATGATCACTTTCACGAACCCTATTGAGGATTTCCTTGAAGGCTTCATCTTTTTGCCTGTATATTTTATCCAACTCAATATGAATAGGATTAAGCTCCTGAAAAGCATGGGCACTAAAGAAAAAGCGGGAAGAATAATATGGTGCCAAATGCTCCCAATCAGCATTTCTCACCACTGGTGGAAGCTGAAAAGGATCACCGATAAATATCATCTGCACACCCCCAAAGGGCAAATGCATCTTCTTTCTATACACACGCAAAAGCTGATCTATCACATCCAAAATCTCCACACGCACCATGGAAACCTCATCGATAACCAAAATATCCAGCCTATTGATCAGGTCCCGGTGCTTCTTGCGATACTGAAATTGCTCAAAGATAGACATGCCCTTTTCCTTGGCCTTTGGAGATAGCCTGGGATCTCCTGGTAAGAACATCTGCCTTGGATCAATCTTAAAGAATGAGTGAATGGTTTTGCCTTTCGCATTGATAGCGGCTACGCCCGTTGGGGCGACTACTGCCATGTTTTTTTCGCGATTGAGCTTCCTAAGGGTATGTAAAAAAGTGGTTTTCCCCGTACCCGCTTTACCTGTCAAAAACAAGGACCTTTTTGAAAACAATGCCACTTCCAAGGCGTGGATAAATGCCTCATTGCTGGTATCCAATCCCTGCGATTGAAACTCATGATAAAGAAAGTCCTTGATGGAAAATGCCATGGACAAATGTACTATTTTTTAAGCAGCTATGTCAATGTCCCCAACTACAGAAAAAGCATCAAGCTAAACTGCTGCTCAGCAAGGTTATTCTGTACAAAACCCAATTATTTATTTCCCAGTCGCTTTTTCCAATACCCCATGCGGAAATACACAAAGGCCACGATGGCAGAAATCCAGTTGGAAATCGGAAAAGCCCAATAAATCCCCTCGTGTTTTAAGTCTGTATGGTATGCCAAAAAATAGCCTACTGGAAAACGAATTATCCATAGGTTCAGAAAGGATATAAACATAGAGGCCTTGGTAAATCCAGCTCCATTAAAGGTGCCGTTGACCACTTGCTGAACACCCAAAAAACCAAAGCTCGGTCCCATGATTTTTATAAACATGGCTCCATCTTGGATGACCTGAGGTTCATTTGGCACAAAAAACCGCACCAAGTCTTCAGCAAAGATAAATAATAATGCACCGATGCCCGTCAACCCAAAAAAAGCAATTTTCACAGATAAAATACCAGTTTTTTCTGAGCGGTGAAGCTTATTCGCGCCTATATTTTGCCCTACCAAGGTAGTCGTGGCAATGGCCAGGCCAAGAGCAGGAATAATCACAAAACTCAAGATCCTGGCACCAATACCATAAGCAGCTACCACCTCAGAACCAAAGCTGGTCACCAATACCACCATCATGGCCATCCCCAAAGCCCGGGCAGACTGCTCCATACTGGATGGCAAACCCAACTCAAACAACTTCTTGGTCCAAGAAAGGTGGAATTTCATTTCTGACAAATGGATCTTGATTCCGTGGTTTCCTTTCAAAAGTATATAGAGTCCCACCGCAGCTGAAATCCCCTGGGTAAATACACTGGCCACTGCCGCACCTGCCACACCATAGCCGGGCAATGGACCATATCCATAAATGAATAAGGGATCCAAAACCAAATTGAGCAAAACAGTAACCAAAATGACATAAACTGGCAGAAGCACATTGCCGATTCCCCGCATCAGCGACTGAAACACAAAAAATATAAAGAGGAACACAAAACCCAAGGCTGAAACCTTGAAATAAGCCACAGACTCTGCTTGCACTTCAGGCCCTGCTCCAATCAACTTCATCAAAGGCCCCGCCATGGTAAATCCTATAACGGCCAATAATAAAGACACTATAAAGACCACCAGAACGGTTTGTGAAGAGACAAAATTCACCATTTTCTGATCGTTGGCCCCCTTATATTGAGAGACCAAGACCGTACCCGCCAAGGTTAAACCTCCACCAAGCGAAAGGATCAGAAAGAGAATGGGAAAGCTCAAACTCACCGCCGCCACGGCATTGGCCCCCAAACGTCCCAGCCAAAATGTGTCGATCAACTGGTAGGCAGTTTGGAGCACATTGGCCAAGATGATGGGAATGGCAAGCTGTGTAAGCGCAGTGAGGATCTTTCCTTCCGTGTATTTTTTCTCCTTAGGTGGCCGCATAAAAATCAATTGCCCAAAGATAACCAATCACTAAGAATATACCCTTGATGAAGATTTATTTCCTTCCCTCTTTAGGAAGATATAAACTGATACCGTCAAGAGATAAGATTCCAAAAACCAGCTTTAAACTAAGGAATTATAAGCATTCATAACTGTATAAAAGGCCTTTATCATCAAAATCAGGCTCTTTTATTCCGATTGGCTATTTCCAAAAAACTTTGATAAATTAAAGGTAGACTTTTTTAATAGATGTGGTGATTGAGTACCTTCGTGGTTCGGAAAAAAATAAAATAAATATAACGATATGGAAATTACTGGAAAAATCATTCAAATCATGCCGGAGCAATCTGGTAATGGAAGAAACGGGACCTGGAGAAAACAGGATTTTATCCTTGAAACAGAAGGACAATATCCAAAGAAAGTATGTTTGACCGTTTGGGGAGACAAAATTGACCAATTTGGAATGCAACAGGGCGATTCCGTAAAGGCAGGCATTGAAATCGAAAGCCGTGAGTACAATAGCCGCTGGTATACAGATGTAAAAGTTTGGAGAGTAGACAAGGTAGTTGCTGGAGCCACCTCTGACACAGCCAATGCCGGTGCTCCTGAAGTAAGTACCTTCAATGACGATAGCGGGGAAGATATTTTGCCATTCTAATAGGGAAGGATATTTCAAAAAGATTATATTTAAGCGATCAAATGATCGCTTTTTTATTACCCTAATAGAATAACCATGTGGGATGACTTTGATGATGAAGAGCACTGGGACAGTGATGATGAGGAGGATTTCAGAAAAGAACAGGAACGCATCCAGAAACATCCGTTGATGCAAAAAGCCAATGATATCCTTCATCTTACTGAAGCCCTGGTGGGTGCATTGGATGAAATGTCCAAAGAAATGTATGGCACTTTTATGCTGGAAGATGCCTCCGTAATCTGTGGAAAATTTGCCGGTGCGGAAGGAGTGGACGATTATATCCTAAAGATGGAAAATGCTGTCTTTATGAAAGTTCATGCACGCCACCTCAATTCCATGACCTATTCAGTGGCCATGGTGGACACCCATCCGGAAGAACATTTACAATTACTCCGGGATGCCATCAATGATTTCCAGCAGCTTTTTATTGAATGGGTAAAAGGTTTTGACCCTAGCAATAAATATGACGATGGCTGGGGACTGTTTTTGGATTAAAGATGCAATCCTACGAGCAAATTTATTCTTACACGAACATGATCGATTCCCAAAAAGCAGGTAATATCAATAATACAGTATCACAAAACATCCCTACATTTCTTCGTATTTCCCGGCAAAAACCTTACAGCTGAGGCTACCGCCTTCCTTTTTGGCTAATACTTAATTGATATTTTTCCCAAACTTAAATCCCAGATAAGCTCCTCCAATCACCATAATCAGGGTGATGCCTAATAATAACAGAAGCACTCCCAAAGGCATTTCCCAATCCTCTGAGCCGATTTTGAATTTGATATTCTTTTTAAAATCTATCATAGCTGTGATTAAAGAAAAATGACGCCAGAAGGAAGACAATTAGCTCTTTCTGACGTCAATATATTTTATGGATTTTGGTACTGCCTATTCCTCGAATGTATCCTTCCAACCCTTCAGCTCCACCTCACGGGCAGTTTCCTCCACCTTTTCTTTCAGCTCTTTTTTGTAATTATCCAAGGTTTCAGCCACCTTGGCGTCAAATGCACCTACCATAGAAGCTGCTAAAATACCGGCATTTTTTGCTCCATTCAAGGCCACTGTGGCCACAGGAATTCCACCTGGCATTTGCAAAATAGACAAAATACTGTCCCAACCATCGATACTATTGGATGACTTGATAGGCACCCCCACCACTGGAAGTGAAGTCAATGAAGCAACCATTCCCGGCAAATGAGCCGCTCCACCAGCGCCTGCAATAATGACTTTGATTCCTCTTTGGCGCGCGCCTTCTGCATATTCGATCATCCTGCGTGGGGTCCTGTGGGCCGATACAATGGTGATCTCATACCCCACACCCAAATCTTCCAATGCCTTAGCTGCTTCAGACATGATGGGAAGGTCAGATTTACTCCCCATGATGATTCCTACCTGTTTGCTCATGATTTATGCTTTTATCTTAATGATATCTTTTACTTTCAGTGCTTTGGCCTTCAAAGCAGCTACATTTTCTTCCAAAATAGTCACATGTCCCATTTTTCGGAAAGGTTTGGTGATTTTCTTTCCATATAAGTGAATATACACCCCTTTTTCTTTCATCGCTTCATCCATTCCCTCCAATACAGCATCGCCCGTAAAACCATCTTCGCCTAGAAGGTTCACCATGGCCGCAGGCATCCTCAATTCGGAATTGCCCAATGGCATGCCCATCACCGAGCGCAAATGCTGCTCAAACTGCGAAGTAAAATTGGCTTCTATGGTATGGTGTCCTGAATTATGTGGTCTAGGAGCCACTTCATTGACCAAAATCTCTCCATCCTTGGTCACAAACATCTCCACAGCCAAAATTCCAATCATATCCAGTTGGGTAATGACATCCTTGGCTATCTCGATAGACGCTTTACTGATCTCCTCTGAAATCTGCGCTGGAGCAAAAAGAAACTCCACCAAGTTGGCGGTAGGATGGAAGGCACATTCCACCGGAGGAAAAGCATCCAGCTCCCCATGTTCATTCCTGGAAACGATCACGGCAATTTCCTTATCAAAATCCACCAACTTCTCCATGAGACTAGGTGCTTCAAAGGCCTTTTCTAAATCAGCTTCAGACTTCAGCACCTGAACCCCTCGACCATCATATCCTTCCTTGCCGAGTTTATTCACCGCTGGCAGAAAATCTGCATTGGCCAGTACAGCTTCTTTATTGTCCGTTAAGATAAAATCAGCTGTTGGAATATTTTTTTCCTTATAAAATTGCTTTTGCTCCCTTTTATCTTGGATGAGCTTGATGATATGTGGCTGTGGGAAGACCTTCTTACCTTCCTTGGCCAGCTGCTCCAAAGCATCCGTATTCACATTTTCTATCTCAATGGTCAGGATATCACATTTCTGCCCAAAACGATATACGGTATCATAATCCGTCAGCTTTCCTTGGGTAAAATCATGACAAATATCCTTACAAGGTGCATTGGCATCCGGATCCAAAATATGAATGTCTATGTTATAATTGATGGCAGATTGGATGACCATTCGGCCTAATTGCCCCCCACCTAATATTCCCAGTGTTTTCTGCTGATAATTATCTTGCACTTTTTCTTTGGTTTTATACAATGATCGGACAAAATTAAAACAAAAAAACGCTATCCTTAGTGAAGAATAGCGTTTTTTTCATATTTACTTACTTGTCAGACAGCACGCCCACCAATTAACCTGAAAAGGATGGCGATAATAGCCAATACTAACAAAATATGTATCAATCCTCCGACACTATATACGAAGGCGCCAAATATCCACCCAATTACTAATATGATCGCAATTAAATATAATAGAGAACTCATAACTATGGTGTTTAGTGAAACAATTGATTTATAACCAATTACAACCAATCTTAATGCCACAATTATTTTTTCTGCTTATTTAATTAAACTTAATGCCCATTAATTCCATTAATTTATGGGCATTAAAGCTTGGACAAGGCCCTTTTTTGATTTTATAATCAAATAAAATTTCATTGTCTTTGATATCGCTTTGAAAACTATAATTGACCAATGTCCCGAAACTATCCTCCAATTTGCTAAGCTCTATATCATGTGTGGAAATGATTCCCTTGCTCTTACTTTCCATCAACTGCCTGATCAAAGCCTCACTGCCCATGACACGATCAATGGTATTGGTTCCCTTCAATATTTCATCCAATAAGAAAAATACCGGCTGCTGCTGTTCTGCCTGCTCCAATAAGCCCTTTATTCTTGCCAATTCCGCATAAAAAGAACTTACACTTTCTCCCAAACTATCGGTATTCCTCATACTGGTAAACAGTTGGAAAGGTCCAGAGCGGTAATAAGCTGCAAATGGACTCAAGCCCAGGTTGACCAAGACCATATTGGTGCCCAAAGTCCTCATAAAAGTGGTTTTCCCTGACATATTGGATCCTGTCAGCAAGACCGTCTTTTCCTCCTCCATCATACTAAAATCATTGGTAACACAGACATCCTGTGGCAAGAGTGGGTGGCCCAGTGATTTTACATCAATCTCCAGTTTTTCTGACCAATCCACTTCACAAGTAATCTTCTCCTCATTGGTAAAGGCCGCTAAGGACACCACCACTTGCCATTCCTCAAAAATCTCCTCCCACTCCTGCATATGACCGGCATAATTCTTTTTCCACCTTTCCAGTCTCCAAAGCACCCAAAAGTCCGTCCAGAAAAATAAATTAAATATCAAATACATCAGGTTGGTACGGTTCTGAACAGCAAAGCTCTGCTGCTCCAGAGACTTCAATGCTTCAGATGCGCGGTATTGTTGATCTAAAATAGGTGCTTGAAGTCTTTTCAAATACGGATCCACAAAGTCAAGTCGCTCCAACTCACCTGACCATGAACGTAAGGTCTTCAGGTCTCCTTCATCAGGCATAATCTTATATGCTTCCATTAATGGCTTAAAAATCATCGCCAAAAATGTCATGCCTATTAATATCCATCCACTGAAATATGCCATGGGCAAGTCAAAAAACAGCCAAGCCATCAATAAAAACAAACCGATAAACGGACCTGCTATGAGAGGCAGCCAATACAGCTGTTTCCAAGCATTGGGCGTTTTCAACCATTTATAAAATGGTTTCTTGTTTTTTTCTTCCTTGATAAAGGCTTTGCCGATAGCTTCAAAATTCCTCACAAAGTTTTGGTGGGTGCTTAACTCTTTTATACCACCAAACCTTTCTTTTGCCTGCTCAGGATTCACCTCAGCTTTCAACCATCCTGCCAATAGAGCCTTTCCTCCGTCCGCCACTGTGTGGTTTAACAGTTGAAATAAAGAGTGCTGTCCAAAAAGATCAAGGTCATTACAAAAAGCATGGTTTTTATCTTTGAACTGCTCCCCCGCATCAAAAGTGGACAATTCCCTCTTACACCTTAATACTTGGTCTCGCTTCATTTTTATGACTGCCTTCAAAAAACTTTGACGGTCCTTTTGGTCATTAAATAATTTGATCAAATAAATAAACAGCGCTGCCAAAGGAAAAAATGCCAGCAGTAATAGGCGTATTTCGCTCAAGCCAATGATCATTACGGCCCCAATACTAAAAAACAAAATTAATCTTCCCAAGGCCAAACTTGCTATGGTCTTTTTGCAAGTGCTAAGCTCTGACTGGGGGTTTTCAGTTTGAAAATTCTTATTCATGCCCAAATATAGGAGAGAAATCTAAACATAAGGAAACAGAATGAACAAGTTCCTCTTGCTCATATATTATTGATTTAATCATTTACACTTTCAGAACAATAAAATTTAAAAAACTTTAAAAATGCATTATAAATATATTTTTAATATTTACACAATATTTAAAACGCATTTCGTATAATAATTTCGTAATAATAGCTTATATTTATGAAACACCGACATCCACACACAAACTAATTTTGAGACGTCTATTTTTACACAGATTAATGCAGGTAGGCAATGTTCCCCATTTACTATTAGCCTTTTTGCTCATGTTTATGGGCATATTGCAATCCCATGCACATGACAAAAAGTTTCATACTGATTTCGGCTGGGACAGCAGTCCGCTGCTAATCGTATCCCAAGAAACACAACATTTTGACGGTTTCCCCAATGCCTTTTATCCAAATTTTGAGTTTGCGTATTACTCAAATTCACCTGAAACCTACCAACTTATTCGGGACCTCTCCATCAAACAGTCTCTTCTTAAAAAAACCTGGAGCAAAACAGCTCTGATTTTGCTCATTATGGCCGGTTTGGCTTGGGCTTTGGGAAAGAACCGTCAAAACCATTCTACTGAAATACATCATTTGAAAGGTGGCAAAAAATGGAAATCGTCATCTCACCTTAAGCTTAAAGAAAAAGCATTATTGATCATTGGGACAAATCAACAGCCATATTTAGTCTTGAAGAACAGCGGATATAGCGCCAGCTATGCTTCCGAAAATGACAATATCCCAGAGAGATTAAACAAAAGCCGTCCAAACTATATCCTACTGGATCTTAATATGAGTCCAGAGAAAAGCAAATTGATCTTGAGCACCATCAGGTCCATGGACATCAGACACCAAATCAAAATCGTTGCATATGGTGGTTCAGCCCTTTTCAGTCAAAAATTATGGGCTTTGTTTCACGGGGCAGATGAATACATATTTGGCTCCATTAACCCTCAAATTCTCGAAAACCATTTATTTACCAGTTGGCACCATCTAGGATTTTTGGAAGATTCCCTTCCAGTTCAAAAATACGTCCATCTAAAAAAACAAATAAGTCTAAAGCAATTTCCAGACTCCGAAGAGGACTGTTTTGTAGAAAAGGTCTTCCATGCCATTCTGGAGCACTATGAAGATGAAAACTTTAACATTGATGAATTGGCCGCCCTAGTGAACCAAAGTCGATCCAATCTTTACAGAAAAGTCAAAGAACAAACAGGAAGAACCCCAAACAATCTCATCAGACTTGCTAGAATTACCAAGAGTGCCCACCTATTGGCGGCAAAATCCGGCACCGTTAGTGAAATTGCCTATTCGTCGGGTTTTAGTAGCCTATCCTATTTTTCCAAAGTATTTACCGCTAGTTTCGGAATAAGCCCAAGTACTTATATGGAAAGCCATTGAAGTGAGTTTTGGGACTATTTTACAAGCATTTGAGAGAAATTTACAAACATCAGATAAAGCAATTGGTGTAAATTTAAGATTATAGCCAACGGCCACAGCTTCAATTATTCTTTCCGATAAACCCAAAGCAAAATGAAGCATTTTAGATATTTATTGAGCATTTTTCTTTTGGTTGGTCTGCTACCAAATCACTCTCAGGCCAGACAACTAGAAAACATGGAATTTATCCGTGTCATTTTAGAATTTGATATTAAGGAAGGTCATGCAAAAAAATTTGAGGATCATCTATTGGCCTGGAAGGAATGTTATCTCTCCAATGGTGGACAAATCGAGTGGAGCGTATTTTATCGCATGAATGGTGAAGGTGATAATTATGTCTTTACTTATATCAAACCCAACTGGGCTGCCTTTGATGAAAAAGATGAGGCTGCTGGTGAATGTTTCAATTTGGCAGAACTGATGGTCTCTCCCGATGTTAAAACATCCAGAACCCATATGGCGAAGTTCATGCCCGAGGTAAGTAAAGCACCATCCACCGGGGATATATCGGTCATTTGGGCTACCTTTTTCAAAGTCAAACCTAGCGGTTATGCACATTTTCTGGAAAACATAAATACCCTTTCCGACCATATCGCTGAGGTCGAGGGTGATAAAAGAGTTTACTGGTATCAATATCAAGGAGGAGGGGAGAGTTATCCACATTTCTTTGTCACGCAAGCTTTCAGTGACTTTGCCAGTTTAGATCAAATTAATGGTGTGTGGAAAAACCTGGAAGAAGGCTTGGAAAAAAAGAAAAAAGATGAACTTTATCAACAGTTTTTTGAGCCTGTAACAAGTATATACAGCCATATCTATCGCAGGCTGAACGAGCATAGCCATGTAAATGATTAAATGACAATTCATACAGTTTATATAATAAGCAGGTAGGATTCCCTGAGCCCTACCTGCTTTCTAAAAGACTGATTTTCAATAAACTCATAATGTACAGCCATCATTCCCTTATTTTGGTTTAACGACGGAATGATTGTTGACTGATTTAAGCCTCGGCATTCTGCTGGGGCTTATTTTAATTTTAGGACTTGGCCAATAAGTTACCAATTCACAGTACCTGCATAAAAATCTTAAGAGGACTGCCCCCAGCCATGATCACTGTTACCATTATTTCAATATTATTGGAAAATGAGAAATTTACCTTCATTTGAATACAATCAACTTAATCTTTCTGTATTTTTAATTGTAGGAAATATTAAGTTGAAACCCAATGCCACAATACCAAATCAACCAAACAGAAAAATTCCGATGCCCATGGTGTTTGGGATTTGAGGATTATATCAAATATCATGACGAGGAATGGGGAGTTCCAGTGTATAGCGACAAGGTTCATTTCGAGTTTTTGGTACTTGAAAGTGCTCAAGCTGGCTTAAGCTGGGCCACCATTCTCAAGAGGAGAGAAGGCTACCAAAAGGCCTTTGCTGATTTTGATTATAAAAAAGTTGCCGATTTTCCAGAAAGCATGGTACAGGAACTGCTTCAGGACAAGGGTATCATCAGGAACAAAATGAAAATTGAAGCAGCCATCAACAATGCCCGTCAATTCATGGAAATACAAGCCAAAGTGGGCAGTTTTACCAGTTATATTTGGGATTTCGTCAATGGAAAACCTATAGATGGGCAACTAAAAAGCATAGGTGAGGCAAAAGCTACCACAACAGAATCAGACAAGCTATCCAAAGATTTAAAAGCAAGGGGCTTTAAATTTCTGGGCAGTACCACCGTCTATGCCCATATGCAGGCCACAGGATTGGTAAATGACCATTTATTGCAATGCTTCAGGCACCAAGAAGTAAAAAGAATGATCAGGTAAAAATAATCTCCCATAATTTTAACCTTTTAAAACAACCATCTGTATTTATCCTTTTTATCTGTGGTTAATAAATAAGCGTCCACCGATACACACAGATTAACACAGATGAAATGTTTGACTGAGGTGTTTTATTCCAATATCTGTGTTAATCCTCTTCATCTGTGGTCAATATTTCTAGCAACAAAAAGTCTCTCTAGCGAGCACCACGTATTCTTAGCGGACTTTGCGAGAATAATAATCGTCCACACAAAGCGCACAAAGGTGGAGTAAAAATCGATGAGCCATTTATACCACATTAAAAAATGATCCTTGGCAAACCCCGTGAGAAAAAAATCCCAACCGAGATGGTTGGGATATAATTAAATGTTAAATCCATTCAACCCGGATTATGCATTAGCAATCGTAATGAGGGCTGAAAATGCAAGAAAATCAGGCTGTTTGGAGACTGAGGCATAGCACCGCTATGGTGAAGTCGAAAACAGCAGCAAAGCGTCTGATTTTAAAGCATTTTCAGTCCGTAATAGATAAGCTAATGCATATTTCGGGTTCAATTAAGAAAGTGCCTTCTCGCAAAATACCAAGCACCGCTGAACCTCTTTCACGGCATCAGATCCTTCAGGAATCTTATATTCCAATTCTATGGTTGCAGGGAACTTGTACTTATTTTCCCTCATCATATTGAGCAATTCCGGAATTGGTGTATCTCCTTGACCCCAAATAAGGTTATCCTGCCCATTTGCCTTTGTCTTTCTGTCTTTGGTATGCATGCTCATGATCCGCTTATGCTGTTTATTGATCAATGCAACTAGATCAGTATGTCCTGCGGCAATATAATGCCCTGCATCTAGGTTCATTCCATTTCTAGGGCTTTGGGCGAGAGCAGTATCCCAAAAATTAAACGTTTCCTGGGTATGGCCATGATATGCAACAGTCATCTTATACTTTTCTCCCAATTTACCTAACCTCATGGTATGGGCATCATCTGAAGGGTGTTCCAAGGTTACATGACTTGCTCCCAAAGCTTTTGCTGCTTTCATGCCATAGGCAATATCCGCATCCGTATTGTTTTTGCCAAATGCATTGGGCTTGAATGCATAAATGCTGACACCTGCTGCTTTGTACATTTTTCGCAAGTCCTCAAACTTCCTCATATCCACTCCAGCTTTCCATGCAGCCACTGCCTTTTCATATGCAGTATTTTCGGCTTTCAATTCTTTGAGCTCAGCTATTTCATTGGCGGTCAGATCTTCTCCTTTTCTGGAAAGGCGATAGATTTTCCCTCTGTCAATACTGGATACTGGCTTACCTGCAAAATGCTCCGCAGGATCTCCCATTAATTCTATAGCGCTAATACCGGAATCGGTCACATATTTCAGGGTAGCTTCTGCACTTTGGTCAGGCATGGAGCGAAAAGAGTAGGTGATACAGCCAATCTGTACGCCATTGATCAAAGAGTTCGGTTTATTATATGACTTAATGATGGAAGGTGCACCTTGTAACCAGCTAGGTGCCGTAACCAAACCAGCTACGCCTAAAGCCGATTTAACAAGAAATTCTCTTCTGTTTTTCATACTATTTTGAGCTTATTGAATAGGTTGATAATGTTAAAGGACAACAAATTAATAATTTTTCATTGAAATGGACTCCAAAATCCACTGTTCCTGAATAGGAGGGGATAATTGGTAAAAAGCTTATTTAAAATACCATTTACTAAAACTGCAAATCCATCAAAGTCCTGCTTAGTCCAAAACAGAAAATATTTATTGTTTTATTCAGTGAATAATCAGAAATTAAAAGCCATTATTTTACAGTTTGTGCTAAGCTATTTTAAAAGCCCTTGAATTATGAACAAATACGTTAAAATTGCCATTTTTTCACTCATACTGATTTTCGCAGCATTTGTGTATTGGAGATTCTTCTTTGTTTTTGCTGAAGGGGTAAAAGGCGGCACACTCAATTATTACGAGAAAAAAGGCTTTGTTTTTAAAACATGGGAGGGGAGACTGGTACAGGAAGGCTTCCAAAGTCCTACTGCAGGCGCTCTTCAAAGTAATGAATTTCGATTCAGCGGAATGGGTACAGAGGTCTCTGAAAAACTGGAAAGGGCCAGTGGTAAATTCGTCGAACTCCGCTATAAAGAATACCTAGGAAAACTGCCTTGGAGAGGTGCCAGTAGATTTGTGGTATACGAGGTGATTGAAGTGGGAGGAAGAGAAGGAAGTGGAAATAGTGAAATCCCCGCAAATAAGGAATAGGCTCATTAATGGAAAAACATTATAAACAAAAGGGCCAATGGAATATTGACCCTTTATGTTCTATTTTTTAGTCGCCACCACCACACCTGTGGACCAATTCATTTTACAAATAGAAAAGTCTTGTCGTGACTCCAAATAAGCAAGCAACTTATCCACATTATCCTGATGGCCATCTGGCCAATTAGGCTGGACATTCATGTCATCAATCACATAAAATCCACCCGTGCTTACCAAAGCCAAGGTTTCTTCCAATTCACTGTATTTTCCAGGCCAAGCATCTGCAAAAATCAAATCAAAGGGAGCGCCTTTATATTCTCTGATCCATTTAGAACCATCCATGCAGACAATATCCACACGCCCATCTGCACCAAAATACCCATGGGCAATTTCACTTAATGAAAAATCATTATCCACAGTAATAAGAGTAGCATCCTCGCTTAAGCCATCCACCATCCATGATAGAGAAAGTCCAATTCCTGTACCCAGTTCTAAAAAACGACCTTTGGGCTTGGAGATCATGAGGCTTTTGAGCAAGGTGCCTATATATTTATCAGAAGGCATGGTAAAGCCTATTTCCTTACATTTTGCTTCAATTTGTGGATAAATCTCCGGCAAGTCTAAAATATTGCTGTCATTCATCAATGGAAATATTGAAAGGTTAAAAGAAAAATTTCACTCTGAATATAATTAATTCTTATTTATTTAGGCAATGGCATCTTTTAATAAGCATGACAAAAACTTATCCACATTCCTTAAAGCAAATAGGCCATCTATAATTTTTTCGATCGTACCAAGCCAATCATTAAGCCTATAGATAGCCCAATAGTTGATTTTTTTGATGACAGCATACTGTTCACTGCCACCGAGGCGCCGACATATTTTGAGAAAGCAAATTCCACTTTTGGAAGCAATACCAAACCAATACTTGACTCATCCACATTCTCATATATGTAATTGGCTCCATTTGTACCCTCACCCAAAGGTACCGCAGACCAATTGGCTACCATTCGGTGATCATTATAGCTCAAGCCAGCTGATAAATTTGCCCGAATAGTTTTGGCAGAATTTAGGTTAATGATTTTCCCTATACTTGCGCGGTAAGTCCTTATCCAATCAGTAGGATTACCTAGACCAAAGCTAATTATAGCAATAATTGGATGAATCCGGAAGTCCTCAGGCTTGTTACTCGGAAGAATATAAGTAGTATACCCCAATTCCAGTGTGAGCTCAGATGCCCCAACATAATGAAGACCAACATCCAGTCCTAATCCAGACCCGACAAGTATATCCTCAGAAAAATAATAGAACCTTTGAGGGATCTCCTGCGCTGTTGATTTCAGCCAAGACATGGAATAAACAACTAGCAGTAAAAAGAAAAACCGTTTTGTCATAACTAAAAATAGTGCTTTTCACCAAAACGTAGTGAACATCTATTATGTCCCAATATATAAAAATAAAAACTGTCTCATAAATTGATCATTTGATTGGCTTGCATACCAGCAAAACAGTTGATCAAAATATGAGACAGTTGCGCTAAGTTTTTATGCTTTTGCTGTGGCCAAGCGCTTTTGTTGAAAGCGAAAAGAAACCAACAAGATGGCTAAAAACACCAATGGCATTACCAAAGCAGAAACAGCATCGCCCAAAGCCAAGTGTGTGATAAATGCAGATACAAACACAATGACAAAGCCCACATATGCACCAGTTTTGAACAATTGGGGGATACCTGGAATCAACAGTACCAAAGCACCAATGATCTTGGCCGTTCCCAATTCTATCCTAAAGAAATCAGGAAAGCCCATGGCCTCAAAACCTGCTTTCATATTGGGATCTGCAAAATAATTATATGCGCTGAAAAGCATCATCAAAGCCACTATGGCCGTGCTCACCCAATAAATAATATTGTCCTTTTTCATCACTTATACGGTTTCAAGTAAAAACTCTTCCTTCGGAGTTCTCACCTTCTTCAAATTTACATTCCAATCTGCAGTTTCATCTCTGTACCCAAGAGGCAATATAACGGCACTTTTCAGACCATATTCCTCTAAGCCCAATAGCTCGTCCATCGCTGCATTATCAAAACCCTCCATAGGAGTAGCATCTACTTTTTGCTCAGCAGCTGCAGCGATCGCCAATCCAAAAGCAATATAAGCCTGTTTGGCAGCATGGTTTGCATGCCATTCTTCAGAAAGCTGGCTATATAGGCCCCATAATTTCTCTTTATAGTCGTCCATTCTATCCAATGGCAACCCTCTTTCCTCTAAAGTTTTATGGAAAACTTCCTGAATCTTCTCTTCAGTATATTTATCCCAAGAAGCAAAAACCAAAATATGAGAGGCATCAGTGATCTGGCTTTGATCCCAAGCAATAGGCTTCATTTTTTCTTTTATCTCTGGATCAGTAATCACCAAAACCCTGTAAGGTTGTAAACCGGAAGAAGATGGAGACATTCTGGCAGCTTCAAGGATATACTCTACTTTTTCCTGAGGAACTGCCTTTCCATTCATCTTTTTAGTGGCGTATCTCCAAGCTAAATTTTCTAATAAACTCATAATTTCTTTTTTTCTTTTGCTACAAAATTAGCTATATTTACTATACAAAAGTAAGTACTATACTTTAGTATACCGATATACTAAAGTATAGTAAACTCGTATAGAATAATGGAAACAATCATAGAAAACCAAAAAGTTCACTTATGCTCTGGTGAATTTGTCTTAGCTGTTCGTGAGGCAATGAATGCCATTAGTGGCAAATGGAAATTGCCGATTATCGGATCACTCTGCTATGGTACGAAGCGATTTAAAGAATTGGAAAGGGACATTCCCAAAATCACGCCAAGAATGCTTTCCAAGGAATTGAAGGAATTAGAGCTGAACAGCATTGTAAAAAGAACTGTCCACGACACTACTCCGGTGACAGTGGAATATGAGCTCACCCCCTCAGGCAAAAAAATCAAGAATGTGCTAGATGCCATGGTCAAATGGGGATTGGAGCATAGGGAAAGTGTCATGGTATAATTTATATTCCTTGTTACGTTACTCTGAATAATTATCCACATATAAATACAAAAAAAGGACAGCCTATAATAGGCTATCCCTAATTAATTCTCACTATCTGATTTCTGTTACTTCAATGTTCCAAGCGCTGCCTTGATCAAATCCCCGCTGATTCGAGTATCATAATTGGGATTGATATATTCAAACTGAATATTTCCTTTTGTATCCAAG
Source organism: Echinicola marina (assembly GCF_020463795.1). NCBI lineage: Bacteria > Pseudomonadati > Bacteroidota > Cytophagia > Cytophagales > Cyclobacteriaceae > Echinicola > Echinicola marina. The sequence continues at coordinate 1,392,703 of NZ_CP080025.1, forward strand.
GCAAATACAGCTGGTACAGGAATAATTCCTGGATTTAACTGAGCGGAAGCCTTGAAAAGCATTTCCTTATACCTCCCAGGAGCCTGAAATGCCAGCCCAAAAGCCTTGGTCACCTTTAGGTCATTATCAGAATAAAGGCTGTAGGTCAATTCATTCTTATCCACAGTAGCTTTCAGCTGCTCTGGTGCATCCGGGCTGATGGCCACAATCTGATAGCCCATACCCAGAATATCCTGCTCTATGCTTTGCAGCTCTGCCAAATGCTTATTGCAGTAAGGACACCAACCTCCACGATAAAAGATCAACAAGGTCGGCTTTTTGGCCACAATTTCATTTAGGGACTTTATATTTCCATCTATGTCCTTAACTTGACTCACAGGAATTTGTTCACCAATCAAAAGGGGAGAAATGTCGGTTGGATCAGCTGGCACGTCCATTCCCTCTTGTGCAAAAGCACCGTTATATTGGAAAAGGGCAATAAGCAAAAAGGCCCAGAGGCTTTGAAAACAGTAATTTTTCATCTTATCTAAATTCGCATCAATAGTTCAGGTTTAGCAAACGTCATTTGACTAACAATGGTTTTAAGGAGTATAAAAGTCCCTTCCTTATTCATTAGATTTATTGATATACCCTGACCCAATCTACCTCCATATCCACTGGCAAATCATTTGGATTGGCCTTTCCAACCCAGCTTCCTTCTAACTGCATATCGATTAACAAATAAAATGGTTGGTCATAGGGCCATTGGGACTTATCCACATTCTCCACCCGAGGATAAGTAAAAGTAGGCTCTCCGTTTAAGGTAAATACCAATTTATCAGGATACCATTCCAAACCAAAAGTATTAAAAACATCCTTATCAAAATCAGCCGTTCCTCCATGAGGTGGATTTTTGGTTTGTTTTAGATTCAGCGTATAATAGGAATGGGTAGTTTGATAAATCCGATCTTCAAAATTGATATGCTCCATAATATCAATTTCTCCATTTTTGGGATAATTCCCATATTTATTCTGTTCTGCAAGCATCCAAATTGCCGGCCAAGCCCCCTTTGCAGATCCCAGCTTAGCACGGATTTCTATCTTTCCGTATTGAAAAGCAAATTTCCCCTTGGTATACACCCCACCGGTCAAATAAGGACGATCATCTTTTGATTGGTCTTCATTCTTGATGCCTTTAAGTATCAATTTCCCATCTTCAAAAGCATAGCATTTTGGATCGGAAGTCATATAATTCCCCCAATCAGCATTATTCGGTGGAATCTTGGTCCATTTCTCTGAATCTATTTTACCCTCCTCAAACTCATCATTCCAAACCAATTTCCATTCTTTGTCATATCGTTTACTTTTTTGAATATAACTGTGACCTTCAGATATCTTATAAGGCTTGGGATTACAAGACTGCACCATTATACCAACACCCAACAAAAAATGGGGCAGCATCTTTGAGATTTTCATATTTATTATGTTTAAGAATTGGAATTGTTAGGATTGAAAGGGCTATCATCTATAAAGATGTAATAAAATCAATTAATATCTACCAACTTTTTTATAAAACCTAGCCCCTTAGTGGGAATTGGTCACAAGAGCTGAAAACTGGAGAAAAATTGTTTACTGGAAAAGGATAATTGATCCAAACCTTAAAAGTCAATGATGCCAATTATAAACTACTCGGGCTTCTCCTTTTTGATATTGACATTAAAAGGCGGTGCCTGATAATCCTTTGGCAAATAATCCGATGGAATGGTAGTAGAATTTCCATCTCGCTGCGCCCTGTAATGGGGTGAAAGAATCTCTACGCCCTTCTCATTGCATACATCTTGTATATTTTGATGGAGATTGCTATAGATCAATGCTTGCTTACTGGCTTCTTGGGTATAAGCGTTCAACTGATAAGCCACATAAAAATCATCCAAACTGGTTTGCAGAACAAATGGTTTAGGCTCCTTCATGACCAAATCCGTCCTTAAGGCTGCCTCTATCAATGTTTCATACATCAACTGCCATGGGACATCATATCCAATGGTCACTGAAGTGTGGATAATCAAGCCTTCATTCTTAGAATAAGAAGAGTAGTTTATGGTATTTCCCGTTAGAATAGCTGAATTGGGAATGGTAATTTCCTCATTTTTGATGGTTTTCAGCCTGGTCACCAAAAGGGTCTTTTCCACTACATCCCCTGAAGTATCTCCTAATCTAATCCTATCTCCAATTTTGAATGGCCGCATATAGGTAATCACCAAACCAGCTATCATATTGGAAATCGCAGAAGATGAACCTAAAGAAAATAGAATACCTATAAATACAGAAACCCCCTTGAAAGCCGGAGAATCCGACCCAGGAAGATGTGGAAAAATCATTACAAAAGTAAAGGCGTATAATAAAAACCTGACGATATTATAGGTGGGCTTGGCCCAATCCGTATGGAAGCCTGTAATGACCAATTTTTCATTGGCAATTTCATCAAAAATATAACTCACAAATTTGATGACATAGCGCATCACAAGGTATATGGCCAAAATACTGAACAAGTCAGGCAAAAATTCTACTACAGAAATAAATATGGCTTTAAAGGGAGACCATATTAGATCAAACAGTTGATATGACCAGCCTCTGGTAAATGGGAACACACTGAGCACTAGTGGCAAGGCGATATACAAAACCAAAGCGTAAATCACCCATTTCAAAAAGCGACTGATGAAAATGATAAATTTGAATTCCTGATAGGCTGAAAGGAAGGTATAATCCTTATAAGATAAATCCTTCAACCAATCATCCTTGCGGGCTGCTATAAACTTTAATAACCTGCGGTGGCCTTTTCCTACCAGCCATATGACTAGCCAAGTACCGGAAATTGAGAGAATGACCAGCCCAATTCTGATCAATATGGTGACAAAACTATTATCCTTGCGTGCCTGTAAAATAGATGCTTTAACTTCATCCTTATATTGGTCAGCCAATGCCCTAATGCTCGTATCATTCCATAGGCCATCCATTTCAGATACGCTCATCAGGATGGTTTCATTATAGACAATATCCGCTAGGTTTTCTTCAGCAATTACCTTGATGGAATCCAATACCAAAAAATCATCATCATATAATTCTTTAATCTTTTTGCTAATATTCTCAGCCCGTTCCTTGGGTCTGGAAGCGCCAATTTTTGTATAAACAGTAAAAAGTGTATCACCCATCACCCCCAAAACTGGATAACCTTTGGTGTTTTTTCGAAGAGAATCAATCTGAGACATCTTCAAGGACAATCTATTGGATTCTCGGCTCGCAATCTCATCCAACTGTGCCTGCAACTCTTCCTTCCTGAGATTATCTGTAGTTTTCAGGGAATTAATTTGCCTCTCCAGAGCGGCCCGCATCAAGGAATCTTCTAAGCGTTGTTTTTCTATGGCAGCAATCTTGGACTCATAGGCCTCTAGCATCACGATATCCATGGAATCTTGATGGGCCAAGCTATCCGTTTGGCCATTGGCTACAATGGATGGAAGCAGAAGCACTACCAAAAAAACACCTAAAAACTTCTTCATCTACAAATGGTTATCATATCTTCTCAAAACATGGCCTCCAGAATCCAAAAAGAACAATATTTCTATTATTAAAAATAAAGCTAATATTTGAAAAACCTTCTTTTTCCCTCAAAATATGAAGCCAAATCTACAGACGAATTCTCTGCCACTTTGGATCAGACAAATAATGCATAATATATTATGTATATCCGCAATTGCACTAGTAAAAGTTAAAAGCGAATCGAAATGTTCGTTTTAATTAAAATATCAACTCCTTCGGTCTTCAGTCTTAAAACTCCCGACCACTTAAGCAAAGGATTTAAGGTTACTGGCATCATTGCGGATAATCAGATAATATATTAAGCATCCTTACCATTTTGATTTGCAGTAGAAAATTTACTGATCAAAATCCCCACTAGCACCACATTATATATTTGCCCCATCACGCCAAAAAAAGATGTCACCATCTTGGTCGTATGAGATAGGGGAGTGATATCTCCAAATCCTATACTGGTCTGTATAATAGAAGCATAGTACACCATATCTACAAAAGTATTCGGCACACTGCTCATGTCTAAATGAGCCATGGATGAAGGATCATTATAGACCAAAAACTGCAGCATAAAGGCACTGATTTCAATCAAAAGAAAATAGCCACAACCCGCAGCCATCAGTAAATCTAAATTGATGTACTTGGGTTTCAGCAAAAATTTGATGACCTCTCCAAAAATGATAAAAAAGAAGCCCATGTATATCAAACTAGAAACTTGTAAGTAAATGACATTATTTTTAAAAATCTGGAATATAGGCAGAAAAACCACCAATAATAACAGTAAATTCTTTACCCTTACCAACCATTTTCCCTTACCCAAAAAAACACCCACACTGGCCAAGCCTAAAAATATCATATTGAAAGGCCAAATAATATGCATATAGAAATCCATATCCTTAAAAAAAACAGAAATATATAGGTGCTGAACCAAAGCATAAAGCAACAATTCATATTTCCAGTTCTCCAAAATGGACAGCAGTCTCTTCATAGGTATTGATAAAAATCAAAAATGAACAGTTAACCTACCTAAAATAAAAAATTCTTGTTCTCTAAACTAAAATGGGGGGAGTTTTAAGTAAAATCCCACATTTTACCTACATAAGCTTATATAATACCTTCCATCAAACACTTAGTCACCAACTTTCGCATGGAAGAATATTGGGTCTTTTTAAGCATATTTTTTCTGTGGGTTCGAACGGTCGACTCCGTTATATTTAAATTATAAGCAATCTTATGGACTGAATACCCCCTTGAGGATAACTGTATGATCTCTATTTCTCTTTTGGTCAACTGTTTGTCCAAGTTGTCTTCAGCATCTTGGTCTTCTTCAAAAAACAATTTATCCGAATTAATATTCACATCATAAAAGGACTTTCCCCCATTGAGATGTACAAATGATACCGTATCGGTCTTCTGAACCCCCATAAAGGAAATATCAGTATGAACACTCAATATATGCTCAATGGTACCCTTTTCAGATACCGAAAGCACATTTACTTGAAGCAGCATAGTCCTATATTTCCCAAACCTATCCTTGATCCTATACATATACAACATCTTATAAGATGGTAGTTCGGTTGGAGGAACCACATTTTCCATAAATTCTTTTAGGAGCAATTCCTTGGCTTTGACAGTTTCTACATCATCTGGATCAATCGAACTGAGCAAATTTTCTATGCTTGCTGTTTTTGGATCGACATCGATAAACTGCTGCACACCCGGATGAACATATTCCAGTTCCAGATTATGCATGTTCAAGATAAAATAAAAAAACTCTCCCGGAATAAACAGGGCTGCGATATGCTTCAATTGCTCAACCGCCTGATAGGGTTTGTAATTTTCTATATGATTGGAATAACCCTCTTTCCATAAATCAACCAAATGTGTAATTCCGGCACTCATATTCACTGTAAAATGTATTTTGAGTTCACTAAAACCTCAAAATTCTACCCAATGATAATAAAAATATAAGATTATATGGGCTTTTCAATGAGATTCAAAAGAAATTACATCAATGGAACTTGAAACTTTCCTCTAAATCATTAGCATACAAAGCCCTATAAAAAAGGATTTTTTAAATGTAAAAAACACCATATACTGTTCCTGTTTAACCATTATTAAGAAAATTATTCTGTATTTAATTTCCAAGACAGCAAAGCAGCGCTTCACCTTTATCCGGCTGTAGCAGCGGTTGTGGTTGCTACGTTGGTCGCAATAATAGTACTTATAATGGCTGCCTGGACTTCAGAAATAGTCTTATCCACATTAGTAGAAATAGGGCTTTCCTTAACCAATTGCTGTAAATCCTTTTTCAGGGTCTTCAATTGATTTTTTTCCTTACTTAGTACATTATGCATTTTACAGGCTTCTACTAAACCTAGAACCGCCATATTTTCTGGAGCAATATTCTTCTTTCTAAAAATTTCACTTTTCAAGTCCTGAATCAATTTATTTCTAACTTGGCTATTGAGTAAATAGGTTTGAGTATAAGGAATTAAACCCAAAAACTTCTTTTTCTCCACTTTTATCAATCTTTCTTTGGCCATTTGATCATAATAATGGTACCTCCACCTAGAAGCCTTATGACCTATTTTTTGTATCCAATACTTCATCTTCCTTGGCTTTCTTGATGATTGGATCATTTCTGCGATTTGCAGTAATTGGGGATCATTGAACATTGCTCCTTTCTTGATATAAACCAGTTCATCTTTCAGGTTCAGTTTGTCCTCCATGGACATCTGAAGTAATAATGCCCCTGCCAAGCCAAATTGAAGATGTATACCAGAAATCAGCATCCTGCCTTTTTCTGGATGTTGGGCAAGCAATAAAAATCGTTTTGCAATGCTTATGTCCATAGTATTTATTATTAATCAAAATTTTGGGTAATCACTCAGGTAAGCCAATGCTTTTTGATGCTAAAATTGGATAGCCATACTAAGAATATAGCCAATACAATAATCATTGTTGGCATCACTGCCGCACCAGGACCATATACTTCCATGGCTCCAGAAATGGCCAAACTATGAAACACCTGGATGATTATTCCGATCAATGAAATGATCAATACCATCTTCGCCCATTTCTTTTTCAAAAGTAGACCGATACATCCCAAAGCCCCGCCAAAAACAGCAACTGCATATGCAATGGTTGCCCAAAGCGGATAGGAAGCATATAATTCCCTTTCTGTCTCAGGCAAGGCAGCCATGGCTTCCTCGGACATACCAATCTGCATAAAAAAAGCACTAACCCCCAATAGGTTCCATAAAAGCATAATTATGGCCACTACCCAATACCAAGTCGGAATTTTTATTGTTTGTTCCATGAATATAGTATGTTTAGCTCAACTAGTTAATTTACTAATTTCCCAGTAAAAATCACCATATAATATGTTAATTAGGATATTACCTACTATATGATATCCCTTTTCTAAATAGGTTCTTGCTGTGTATTATTCATAAAAGCTTTGGAAACCATTACTGCCTTTACATTATTTTTTCGGTTCTATATGATTTACTGTGGGTGACTTTTACTTTGTTTGTCAAATTTCAGAGTGACTTTCATCTCGCCACATTTGTTACTTTTTTCCTACAGGTGAAAAAAGTAACCAAAAAACCCCGCCGCAATACATCTATTGTGCTAAAATTAAAGCCTTCCCTCATGCAGGCAAACTCCTTCTGCATAGCTGCTTGCGGCCTTTTTGCCCAGCATTTCGTCAAACAAGCCTGCCTTTTTGCTTGCCCACTTCTTTAATTTCTTGACGCTCAATATCTGTAAGGCGGATTAGCAAATTCACTTGAAGCCTCATGCGACAGGCTAGCGACAGTTTTCCTAATTAAGATTTAGCCACACTATTCCATATAGAACCATTTTTTCTAATGCAAAGCCCGCAAAGAATCATCAAAATACGCCAATATTGCCTTTGTAAAAACTCCGAACAAATGTTTTGAGCCACCTTCTTATAACATTTATCTCATTCGAAACCGATGAAGTGCTAGTATAACGGGAAAATGGAGCAGTTCATCGAAATAATTTTTCGGAATTTTACTATCCACCTATCTTCAAAGCATTATTCATCTTAACTTCAAATGTTATGAAAACTTTACAGAAACCAACTTTGCTGTTTTTGCTTATTGTTTCTTTGGTCAGTAGTTGTGTTTTACGCAGTCTACATCCACTATATACAAAAAGTGAATTAATAATAGATAATCGTTTGGAAGGAAGCTATATAGTAGACGAAACTGATACATGGAATATTACTAAAGCTGATAATCAAGCTATTGAAAATGGGGATAAGCTTTACCATTTGGAACATATTCAAAATGGAGATACTGTAATTTTTGATTTGTTCTTGGTAAAGCTGGATAAGTATCTTTACCTAGATTTTTTTATTGATGAGTATAAATCCAAACCTTTAGAGAATGAATTTGCAGCTTTCCACCTTTACCCTGTACATAGCTTTGCCAAGGTTTCGTTTGATGGAAATCAAATTATTATTAACCCATTTAATAGCCAATACCTTGGCAAATTGATTGAACAAAATCGAATTAGAATTTCTCACGAAATGGCCAACGAAGATATTTTATTAACAGCCTCGCCAGAGGAATTACAAAAGTTTGTGATAAAATATTCAGATGATGAAAATATTTTTGAAGAGGAATCTTTTATCCTAAAACGCAAAGGCTAAGTGAACCTGTCTACAAATAATAAAGCCTACCCAATCCTCCAAAACAGTTTGTTTAACCACTTGCTGTTTTGGGTAGTTGCCTATTTTATCCTGATCAATATCTTTTCCAATGCGAATAAGATCCTACCGGTAGATAGGGTATATACTTTGATATTTATGGTGACACTATCATTACCAGTTTACCTCAATCTTCAATTCCTAATTCCCAAATTTCTGAGAACAGGAAAGTACTTTGCTTTTCTACTGGGATTTTTTCTGGTTTTAAGTCTTGGAGTAGCTTTTAACTATTTCCTGTTTAGCCATCTTATAGATTATATTTTGCCTGGCTACTATTTCATTTCATATTACACACTTTGGGACTTAGCCAAATTCTTTTTAGCCTTCCTTATTTCAAGTACACTATTGAAACTCTCCAAGGAATGGTTTGAATTACTAAAAACGCAAAAGGAAATCAGTGAACTGGAGAAAGAAAAAACAGCTATTGAACTCAAGGCCCTCCGATCTCAGGTAAACCCACACTTTCTTTTTAACACTTTGAATGTGCTTTATACCCTTGCTTTGGACAAGGCAAAAGAAACACCTGAAGTAATCATCAAATTATCGGACTTATTGCGCTACGTGATCTATGATTCCAATAAGGACAGCATCCCTTTATCTGCAGAACTGGAGCAAATCAACAATTATATCAGCCTACAAAGCTATAGGACCGAAAATACGGCTAAGGTAAAGCTCAAAAAGCAAATAAAAGAAGATATCCACATTCCTCCTATGCTATTGATTCCATTGGTAGAAAACAGTTATAAACATGGTATCAAAGGGGATTTAAACAATACCTTCATCAATATACAGATCAATGCAGACAAGCGTCAGCTTGACTTTGAAATTGAAAACAATCTTCCAGAAGCAAGCGACATCAAACAGACAGACCACGGTGTTGGACTGGCCAATATCCAAAACAGATTGGCCCTGCTTTTTCCGGAAAAGCACCTTTTCCAAATATCAAAAGACGAACATAAATTTAAAGTTAGCCTAAAACTAAGCCATGAAGATTAACTGCATCATCGTTGAAGACGAACCCACATCCAGGGACTTATTGGAAAAGTATATTGTGGAATGTCCCTCTCTTAATCTTATTGCCAGTTGCAAGCACGCTTTGGAGGCCTTGGAAATTATCAACACTAAAGAGGTGCAGTTAATATTCCTAGATATCAACATGCCAAAAATCTCTGGCTTGGATTTTTATAAGTCCCTTACAAAAGCTCCCTATGTGATTTTCACAACGGCTTATCCACAATATGCCATTGAGGGATTTGAGTTGGATGCTGTGGACTATTTACTGAAACCATTCCCCTTTGATCGTTTCCTCAAAGCAGTACAAAAAGCACTCAACAAGGTATATACTGATTCATCCCAACTGAATAAGGAACCAAGACATATCGTCCTAAAAGCAGATAAAAAACTTTACCGTGTGGATATCGATGATATTTTTTACCTGGAGGCTTTCGGGGATTATATAAAAGTAAACTGTGCGGATAAGTACATTTTGGTTCACGAAACCTTCCAAGGCCTTTTGGGACAACTCCCTGAAAGGGACTTCATCAGGATACATAAATCCTATGCCATAGCCATTAATAAGCTGGACCATATAGAAGGTAATATGGTCCATATCAATAATACTACGATCCCAATCGGTCAAACCTATAAAGCCGAATTTCTTAATAGCATCAAAGCATAATTAAACCCGTTTTATGCATTAGGAATCGTTATGAGAACTGAAACTACAAGAAAATCAGGCTGTTTGGAGATTGAATCATAGCATCGCTATGGTGAAATCGAAAACAGCAGCGAAGCGACTGATTTTAAAGTAGTTTCAGGTCGCAATAGATAGGCTAATGCATAATGCGGGTTAAACAAGAGAACAATTATTGGTCAAATAAAGGCGGCCTCCTTTCATCCCATTCGGTTGCTTCCTGATACATTCTTCCCAACATGATCAATTTTTCCTCCTCATATAAGTTTGCCAGAAAGGTGATGGAACTTGGACTACCAGCTTCATTAAAGCCATTTGGCAGACACAAGGCGGGATGCCCCGTCAGGTTAGTTATCAACAATTGGTTTCCCGCAAAGGAAGGACTAATGATCACATCATAATCTTTGAAAAGTGCATGCATTTCCTCTACTAACAAGGCCCTGAGGCGACTGGCCTGTATATACTCCACTGCAGGGATAAAACGTGAAGCCCGAAATAAATTGGGCCAAGCATTCTTGTTTTGAGATACCAAAAGATCATCTTTTCCGGATCTGGTCATTTGATCAAAGGCAGCTGCTCCTTCTGCCATCAACATAATAATCATACTACTCACTGGCATATCAGTCTTTAACTCCAAAGGACTTAAGTGAATACCACTTTCCCTCATCACCTCCAGTACAACCATATCGTTTGACCCTCCAGCCTTTTCAGTATCGAATAAATCTTTGAAATAGCCCACTTTTAAATCACTAAGTTTATTATCCGCATCATAATTAAATGCCGCTGGAATCGTGCTCTTATCTTTAGCATCTGCACCATTTAAAACGGACAAAACTATTCCATTATCCACGACAGACCTGGAAATAGGCCCTATTTTATCCATGCTCCAACTCAATGCCATCGCTCCATATCGACTAACTCTTCCAAAAGTAGGCCTTAAACCTGTCACCCCATTTCTGGTAGATGGAGAAACAATACTTCCATAGGTTTCTGTCCCCAAAGCAAAGGGAATAAGTCCAGCCCCCACGGCTGAAGCAGATCCTGCAGAAGAGCCAGAAGATCCCTGTTCCAAATTCCAAGGATTCCTGGTTTTCCCACCATACCAAACATCCCCCATGGCCAAAGCCCCTAAAGTAAACTTGGCAACCAAAACGGCCCCTGCCTCATCCAACTTTTCCACAACAGTAGCCGTCACATCAATTTTCTGGTCCTTATAGGGCATTGCACCCCAAGTGGTTTTGGTTCCCTTTACAGCGAACAGATCCTTAATACCATAAGGTATTCCATGAAGCGGACCTCTATATTTCCCTTGTTTGATTTCCTCATCCATCATTTTGGCCTTATTCAGCGCTTCCTCTTCCAGCAAGCTGATAAGACATTCCAAGGTGTCACTATATGTCTTTAGCCGCTCCAAATAGAGCTTCGTCAAGCTTTCTGAGGTGATTTTTTGATTCCTGATCAATGTGGATAAGTCCGCAACGGTCATAAAAGCAATATCATTATCCTTTGCCGGTAATTCAGCATTTTTAATCCCCCAATTAAAATCATATTGCTCTTGATCCGGATAAAAGCCATGAGGAAGAGGATTAAAAGTTATAGTAGGGCTAACCGAGTTATCAAGATCAGTTTTGCGCATTGCTTGATAATCTGCCATCTGCTCCTCAAGCAATGAAACCATGCTGTCGCGTTCAGAAGGCAAAAACTCTAAACCTATAAGTCGTTCGGCCCATGAAATGGCTTCAGCAGAAATCTCTTGGCTACGCTTCCCTATTACAAATCCAGTTATCAACAAAACCAGACCTAAGAGGAATATTGGCCAAAATGCAGTGTTTTTGTTTTCCATGAGTTAGTTTTGTAAGGTTTGAGGGGGAAATCCCCTTAGGAAGTTAGAAAATTTTAATTATGGAAAAAAATCAGGAATTTCCTCGTTTTTCTATGCCGCTGAGGGGGCTATTATTACTGGCAGGAATGACTACAGTCGCTTGGGGAGCATTCTTCAAATGGTTTGGTGCGCCTTTGCTTTCTTGGCTATCCATGCACCCAGAAGTGCCTGTCGATGTCAGTTCTACTATTTATGGCAGCTTTGGCCTGATCATAGGTTTCCTGATTTTCCTCAGCGGTTTCTATCCCATTAGTTGGCTATACCTTATTATGGTAGGAATAGGGGGCAAATTAATATCTGCAATTTGGTTTGCTGTTTATTATGCTGACATTTTAGGTTGGAATAAGCGTACCATATTTCATTTGGGCTTTAATGAAGTATTGTGGATAATAATTCTAGGTATTGTGCTCTGGAAAGCCCTTCAGGTAAAGGCTTATTTACAAACATTGGAAGATTGAAAAAGAAAAAGGGGTTGATTTAATTAAATCAACCCCTTTTTTATCTATTCTGTGTCCAGATCAGGTCACCAAGATCAAGATCAACAAAATGATAATAATAGCTCCAACAGATAGATAGATGCCGCCTCCCATGGTTTTGGCTTCTTTTTTCATACTTCTCAATTCATCCCGCACTTCTTTACGTTCCTCTTTGCTCATTTCACTAAAATCCATTGCTTTGATCTCATCCACGCGGGCGTTCATTTCTTCCAGTCTTGCTTCCTCTTCAGGACTCAGCTCTGTTTCTTCTTTGTCTTTTTTAATGGGCTCGGCCATTATACTTGGTGCAAATGCGGTGAATGTAAACATCACCGCCAAAAAGAATGCTAATCTTTTCATATAATTTTCAAATTTAGTGAAATAAAATAATTAAGAATGTCTCAATAATATACAAAAATCCCTTTCATTTTAAAATCAATGATCAGGATGAACTATCGCCATGATCAAATATTAATCCAAAATATCTAATTTTTATCCTTAATTCACGCCCAAATGAAAAAAACATTTCTTTTCATTGATTTTCAAGAAGAAACTTTTCTTCCTAATAACTGTATTTTTTTATGGATTGTTTTCGGGTCAAAGAAGATCAAAAAGCCTCACTGACCTTTGCATTATAATTTGTAATTTAGCCTCAATCCCAAATTGGGAAAACTGCCTTGAGGGCTAAATCAATCATTTTAAGCATATTATAACCATGCCCAGTTCAGACAAGAAAAAACTGTTTCTACTAGATGCCATGGCTCTGATCTATAGGGCCCATTTTGCTTTCAGTAAAAATCCCAGAATTAATTCCAAAGGCCTTAATACCGGAATCATGTTGGGATTTACCAACACCTTACTGGAAGTAATCGAAAAGCAAAAGCCCAGCCACCTAGCAGTAGCTTTTGATACTTCGGCACCTACTTTTCGTCATGAGCAGTTTGAAGCCTATAAGGCCAACCGTCAAGAGACTCCCGAAGATATCAGTGTCGGGATTCCATGGGTAAAGCAGATTGTGGAAGGATTTAATATTCCAATTCTTGAACTGGATGGTTATGAAGCAGACGATATTATAGGAACCATCGCAAAAAAAGCCGAATACAAGGACTTTGAAGTGTTTATGATGACACCTGATAAGGATTATGGCCAGTTAGTGGATGACCATATTTTCCTTTACAAGCCAGCCTTTATGGGCAATGCGGTAGATATCATGGGACCAAAGGAGGTATGTGAAAAATGGGAAATTGAAAGTCCTGACCAAGTAAGGGATATTTTAGGACTGATGGGAGATGCAGTGGACAATATTCCAGGTATCCCGGGCATCGGTGAAAAAACAGCCAAAAAACTATTGAAAGCCTACGGGAGTATTGAAGGCTTATTGGAGCACACAGAAGAACTGAAGGGCAAACAAAAGGAAAACGTCGTCAATTTTGGGCAGCAGGGAATATTGTCAAAAGAGCTCGCTACTATCATGCAAAATGTTCCCATTGAGTTTAATCCAAAGGATTTTACTTATGATGGACCGGATGAAGAAAAACTTAAAGCCTTATTTGCCGAATTGGAATTCCGAACCCTGACCAAAAGAGTATTTGGAGAAAGTATTAAGAAACCTTCGCTTAAAGTCAATGAACAATTAGGCTTATTTACTGGGCCACAGGATACAGAAGAGGAGGAAGATATTGAAGAAACCAATCCTATTCCTACGCCCAGCCAATTGGATTCGATTTTTTCAAAAGCCCATGACTATCATAAAGTAGCTGGAGTAGAAGCTATCAATGAATTGGTCGAATACCTAGAGATCCAGGATGAGCTTTGCTTTGACACCGAAACCACTGATGTGGACCCAAACAAGGCAGAATTAGTGGGTATTTCCTTTGCCTATATTACCGGAGAGGCATTTTATATTCCCATTCCTTCCGATGTGGAAGAAGCCCAAAAACTATTGGCTCCTTTAAAACCGGTTTTTGAAAATGATAAAATCACCAAAATCGGCCAAAACATAAAGTATGATGTCCTAGTGCTGAAGAATTATGGCATTGAGGTAAAAGGCACTTACTACGACACCATGCTGGCCCACTATCTCATAGAGCCAGAAGGGAAGCATGGCATGGACTGGTTGGCAGAACACTATCTCAACTACAAACCTGTTTCCATCGAAAGCCTGATTGGTAAGAAAGGCAAAAACCAAGGCAATATGCGTGATGTGGATGTGGATAAGGTGGTAGAATATGCCTCAGAAGATGCTGACATCACCTTACAATTGGCCCAAAAGCTCAATCCTGACCTTAAGGACAGGGGATTAGAAAAACTTTTCTATGAGGTAGAAACGCCTTTGATTCCGGTATTGGCGGCCATGGAGTTTGAAGGGGTCAGGCTAGATGAAAATAGTTTAGCAGATTTATCCAAAGAATTGGAAAAAGAGATTGTCCAAATAGAACAAAAGGTTTACGAACTGGCCGGAACCAAATTCAATTTGGCTTCTCCGAAACAGCTTGGGGAGGTACTCTTTGTCAAAATGGAATTGGATCCAAAAGCCAAAAAAACCAAAACCGGTCAATATGCCACTGGTGAAGAAGTACTGTCCAAACTAGCTCCAAAACATGAAATCGCACAAGCCATTTTGGATTTCAGGGAATTGGTAAAACTTAAAAACACTTATGTGGATACCCTGCCAACCCTGATCAACCCAAAAACCGGTCGAATACATACCACTTATAATCAGATAGTCGCTGCTACAGGAAGACTTTCCTCCGTCAATCCTAATTTGCAAAATATTCCGATCAGAACAGAAAGGGGTAGGGAAATCCGAAAGGCCTTTGTACCCAGAGATGAAGAGCATGTTATCTTGGCAGCGGATTATAGCCAAATAGAATTACGTATCATGGCGGCCTTCTCTAAGGATGAATCCATGATAGAAGCTTTTAAGAACGGTAGAGATATCCACAGCACCACGGCAGCCAAGATTTTCCAAGTTCCCATAGATGAGGTTACCTCGGATATGCGTAGAAAGGCAAAAACGGCTAACTTCGGTATCATTTATGGTATTTCAGCCTTTGGTTTATCCCAACGATTGAATATTTCAAGAACTGAAGCCAAAGAAATCATCGATGCTTATTTCAAGGAATTCCCTGCCGTAAGTGAATATATGAACGATTGTATTGAGCAAGCGCGGAAAAACGAATATGTGGAAACCTTGTTAGGAAGACGCAGGTACCTAAGAGATATCAACAGCCGAAATGCGACCATGAGGGGATTTTCTGAAAGAAATGCCATCAATGCTCCCATTCAGGGCAGTGCTGCAGATATGATCAAAGTAGCCATGATCCATGTGCATAAATGGATGAAGGAGAAACAATTGAAATCCAAGATGATCCTACAGGTACATGATGAATTGGTTTTCGATGCACATAAGGATGAGGTGGATCTATTGAAAAAGGAAATTCCAAAACTGATGACAGAAGCCTTGCCTATAGAAGTGCCAATGCAGGTAGAAGTAGGCGTAGGCAAAGACTGGTTAGAGGCCCATTAAGGATAATAGCCATTTCGACAAGCTCAATGTCCAAACGCTTACGGCCTCTGAGTTTGTCGAAGAGCTCGAATCCACTGTTCGCTATTTGCAATGCATATTTAAAATATAGAGACAATATCCTAAACCAAATTGTCTGTCATTCTGACGATAGGAAGAATCTCAAATAAATAATTAATAAGGAATACATGATGTTGAGATTTCTGGCACCTCAAAAAAACAATGGTACTAGCTGTTCGTCATTTGCAATGGCGAACATTTAAATAAAGGGCTTTTAAAAAGCCCCTAATAAATATTTAATCAGATCGGAATTGAAAATGCCGATCAGCATCAAATTCAATATTTCCTGCAAGCTTTGCCAGCTTTAAATAACCATTAACCGAACAACTCATTCATGCCTAAAATAAAAACTGCTTTTTTCTGCCAGCAATGTGGCGCCCAAAGCCCCAAATGGGTGGGCAAGTGCCCAGCATGTGGCGAATGGAATACTTATGTAGAAGAAGTTATCCACAAGGAAGAATCGGGCCGAGGAAGCTGGAAACAGGGTTCTGAAAATAATAAGCGACAAGGTTCACCCAGAAAGTTACAGGAGATTAACTATGAAGAGCACCCAAGACTGATCACCAAAGATCCCGAACTGGATAGGGTTTTGGGAGGAGGAATTGTGCCTGGCTCACTGACCTTAATAGGAGGGGAACCGGGTATCGGGAAATCCACCTTGATGTTACAAATCGCCTTGATTCTTAACCAGACCAAGGTCCTTTATGTCTCCGGAGAGGAAAGCGAAAGTCAAATCAAAATGCGGGCTGACCGTATGCAGTTCAGGTCAGACAATTGCTTTGTGCTTTCTGAAACCAACACCCAAAACATATTTCAGCAGATCACAGCGCTCAAACCAGAAGTCTTGGTTATTGATTCCATTCAGACTTTACACAGCAAACATGTTGAATCTGCGGCAGGAAGCGTTTCCCAAGTCAGAGAATGTACCGCGGAGCTAATGAAATTTGCCAAGGAAACAGCTACTCCTGTTTTTCTTATTGGCCATATCACCAAAGATGGCTCCATTGCAGGACCAAAAATCCTAGAACATATGGTGGATACTGTTTTGCAGTTTGAAGGAGACCGTCATTTATCTTACAGGATTCTACGCACCTCCAAAAACAGGTTTGGCTCTACCAATGAACTGGGCATCTATGAAATGCGCGCAGAAGGACTCCGGGGAGTGGCCAACCCATCCGAAATCCTGCTCAGCCAGCGCGAAGAAACCCTCAATGGAGTGGCCACTGGCGCCATGCTGGAAGGAAACCGACCATTATTGATAGAAATCCAATCCCTGATCAGTCCGGCCACCTATGGCACTCCCCAGCGGAGCAGCACCGGCCATGATGCCAAAAGGCTGAATATGCTCTTGGCAGTTTTGGAAAAAAGGGGCGGTATGAGACTAGGCAACCAAGATGTATTTCTAAATGTCGCTGGGGGTATGCGTGTGGACGATCCGGGTCTGGATTTATCTGTATGTGCAGCCCTATTATCATCTTATGAAGACACACCGATTTCACCTGACCTTTGTTTTGCTGGCGAGGTAGGCCTAGGTGGCGAAATCAGGGCAGTCAACAGGATAGAAAACCGCATTGCAGAGGCAGACAAGTTAGGATTCAAAAAAATCATTGTTTCCAAATACGCTGTGAAAGGTGTGGATTTAAAAAGCTTCGGCATTGAGGTCATCCCCATCACCAAGCTTGAAGAAATGTACCAGCAGTTGTTTTAAATGAATTAATCATAGATGGACACAGATTAACACTGATCAAATGTTTTTTGATTCCAAGGCCCAAAAATGCATCCTTTTTATCAAGTCTCCATAATAATCGTCCACCGATGGACACTGATAAACACGGATAAAGTCTTTTGACCTTTAATTCCAAGGCATAGAAACACATCTGTGTTTATCCTTTTCATCTGTGGTTAGTAGATTACCAACAGGTTTATTGATAGTTTGAAGTAGATTTTTTAGTTTAATCCATAAAACTTTTTGATTATGGAAGATTTTGACGAACTAACAGAAATAATTATTGGAGCTTCCTATAAAGTATCCAATGCTTTAGGAAGTGGTTTTTTGGAAAAGGTTTAGCCGTTGAATTAAGAAAATCTAAAGTGCCCTTCAAGCAACAATTTCCTTTAGACGTTAATTATGAAGGCATTATTATTGGCAACTATTATGCTGATTTGTTGGTGGATGAAACGGTTATAGTAGAATTAAAGGCTTTGAAACAATTGGAAAGTATACATACAGCCCAATTGATGAATTATTTGAAAGCTTGTAATAAACGATGCGGATTACTGATCAATTTCGGCAAACCAAGAGTAGAAGTAAAGAGGATTTTAAACGGCTTCTAATAAGAATTTATTACAAAATCCACAAATGGATACTGCAGCTCTGTTTATCCTTTAAATCAGGGCTTAATAATAATCGTCCACAGATGCACACAGATAAACACTGATGAAAGCTTTGTTTTTTTTGATCAGCTCTTAGAAATCTTTGTGAACTTAGCTACTTCCTTCCAGGGCCCTGCATGAAAAAACTATGAACATCTGTGGTTAGCCCTTACATCTGTGGTTAATAATAATCGTCCACAGATGCACACAGATAAACACTGATGAAAGCTTTGTTTTTTTTGATCAGCTCTTAGAAATCTTTGTGAACTTAGCTACTTCCTTCCAGGGCCCTGCATGAAAAAACTATGAACATCTGTGTTTAGCCCTTTCATCTGTGGTTAATAATCTGCGTCCACAGATGCTCACAGATAAACATTGATGAAAGCTTTGTTTTTTGATCAGTTCTTAGAAATCTTTGTGAACTTAATTACTTCCTTCCAGAGCCCTGCATGAAAAAACTATGAACATCTGTGTTTATCCTTCTTCATCTGTGGTTAAAAAACAAGCACTTATTACTTTTGTATTATGAAAATCTTTCAAAAACATATATCTCTAAAAGCTCATTCCAGAGGCTTCCATTTGATTACCGATGAGGTGGAAGATGCCCTACCCGAAATCAGGGAAATAAAAATGGGCACTTTGCAGGTTTTTATCAAGCATACCTCTGCCGGCCTCACCATCAATGAAAATGCTGACCCAACGGTACGAAAGGACTTCGAAACATTTATTAATGACTTGGTTAGCGAAACTTATCCACGATTTATCCACACCTACGAAGGACCGGATGATATGCCCGCTCATATCAAAAGCAGTCTCTTTGGTTCCACGTTAAATATTCCTATTTCAAATGGAAAATTGGCCTTGGGGACTTGGCAAGGCATATATTTAGGAGAATTCAGGAATTATGGCGGACCTAGAAAACTGATCATCACGGCCATGGGTGCCTAAAAAATAAAGTGTGGAAAACCTGCTTTTATAGTTTTTCCACACTTTTTCAATCCATTTATATCAAATTGTTTTATTTAAGCATTTCCAGTATATTTTGTACTGAAATTTCACTGTAATCATTGATATAATACTGACAAGGAGGCAGCTCTTCTTTAGTGTGCGAAGTAAGCACGCCGACCACCTGCATACCGGCATTTATACCCGCAGAAGCACCTGAGAAGGAGTCTTCAAAAACTATACAGTGCTCAGGATGTGCTTCAAGGTTTTCCGCAGACTTTAAATACACCTCTGGCTCAGGCTTATGTGTCTTCACATCTTCACTGGCCATAAAAGACTCCATCAATGTTCTTATCTCCAGCGTATCAATGATCAAATCCATATTGGCTCTCGGTGCAGAAGTCCCCACACCGGTTTTAAAACCATTTTGCTTCAAGCCATTCAAAAATTCCAAATAGCCCGGAACTGGCTCCACCACCGGTGCATAGATCTCACGGAAAAGTCCTTCCTTTTCATTTTCCAGCTCAAGAAGTTCCTCTCCCTTCACCTCTCTCTGTAAAAAATGGCTAAAGATATAGCTATTGGGCTTCCCATACATATGCTGAGCATATTCCTCCTGGCTAGGATTCATGCCTCGTTTAGCAAAAAACTGTTCAAAAGCCTTAGAATGGTAAGGATTGGTATGACAGATCACCCCATCCATATCAAATATCACTGCAAGATTTTTCATAGCACAAAATTAGAGAATTTATAGTAAGACACTAGGCTCAAGACTATAGATCTGAGATGAATGTTTTGTTAACCACAGAGTTTGCTGTGATGTCAAAGAGTCCAAGAAGTTTTTGATTGATTAATAAAAAATGGAAAGTTGAGCAAGCTTGAAGTCCTTAATAGTAAAAAATGATCAATCCATTCAAGTTAAATCAAAGAAGCATAAAATAATAACCTATCTTAGAGTGTAAAAACCACTTTTCTATGTTAAAGGTAACCTGCGCCATAATTGTTCGGGATGGATTGGTGCTCGCTGTTCAAAGAAGTAAAAAGATGAAAATGCCCCAAAAATGGGAATTCCCAGGTGGGAAATTAGAAGATGGGGAATCAGACCAGGAATGTCTGATCAGGGAAATCAAAGAAGAACTACATTTGGATATTTTGCCAGGAGGGAAGTTACCCGAAGTCATCCATAAATACCCCGACTTCACAATCTGCCTGATACCCTTTATCGCCAGCATCCAATCCGGTGAATTACATTTGGCAGAACACCAGGCCTACCAATGGCTACCTAAAGACAAACTATTAGAGCTAGACTGGGCTGAAGCTGATGTGCCGGTGGTTAGGGAGTTTTTGAAAATATTTCATCAAATGAAGAAAGAAATATTTAAATCAATTACTTCTTAACTTATAAATACTCGTCTAAATAATTTAAGACCAAAAAATTGTAATTAAGATTTTTATGCTTAACTATTACTATAAAGACAGTCTTCACAACTTTTTCTCTAAAAAAACAGAAGAGATCATTGGGGAGATAACCTTAGCTAATCAATTTGATTCAACATTAAACCAGAATAAATCTTGGGAAATACAAATTCCAATGTTAAAAGAGACCTTAAAAAATTACGAGGGTACGATTTTCTTTGAATTTTCCATTCCTAGGATGGGAAAGAGGGTTGATGTTTTAGTTATTATCAATAGTGTAGTTTATGTTATTGAATTTAAAGTTGGAGAAAGTAACTATCATAGATCTGATTTAGATCAGGTTTGGGACTATGCTCTTGATTTAAAAAACTTCCATAAACCTAGCCATGAGGCTCTATTGGTTCCTATTTTAGTTGCTACTGAAGCTGAAAATTCTTTTGTGGAAGTAGCCAAAACAGCTCATAATGACAATTTACTAAATCCATTAAAAGTTAATAAAACGGATTTAGCTGACGCTTTTAATACAACACTACAATTCTTTAAATACCACCGCAAATTAAATTCTGATCATTACTCAAAGGGTCGTTACTCACCAACTCCAACCATAATCGAAGCTGCTCTTTCGCTTTATCATAATCATACTGTAGATGAAATTACCAGAAATGATGCAGAAGCGAAGAATCTAACAAAAACTACTTCAATCATTTCAAAGATAGTATCAGAATCTAAACGTCAAAGAAAGAAAATTATCTGCTTTGTCACTGGGGTACCTGGTGCAGGTAAAACCTTGGTTGGCCTAAAAGTAGCTACTTCCCATCTTGATGAGAAGAATGGGAATGCCAGTGTTTATTTATCTGGAAACGGTCCTTTAGTTGCTATACTACAAGAAGCACTATCAAGAGATAAGATAAAAAATGAAAGAGCTAAAGGGATAAAACTAACTAAAGGAAAGGCTAAAGCAGGCGTAAAAACTTTTATACAAAACATACATCATTATCGTGATGCCTATTTAGTGGACCCTAAACCACCATATGATCATGTCGCAATTTTTGATGAAGCACAAAGAGCTTGGAATAAGGAACAAACCGTAAAATTCATGAAGCAAAAGAAGGGGCAGCATAATTTTGACGCTTCTGAGCCAGAATTTCTTATCTCTTGCCTTGATCGGCACCAAGATTGGGCAGTAATAGTATGTTTAGTAGGAGGAGGTCAGGAAATTAATACCGGTGAGGCCGGAATATCCGAATGGTTAAATGCCATAAAAACCAGATTTTCACATTGGGACATATTTATATCCCCTAATCTTACCGATTCTGAATACTCAGCATCTTCTATTATTTCTGAATTACAAGGTTTAACAAAAGTAAATTTGAATTCTGATTTGCATTTAGGAGTATCTATGCGATCTTTCAGGTCGGAAAATTTATCGCTTCTTGTAAAAAGTATATTAGATTTAGATAAAGAAAAAGCATCTAATACTTACTTAAAACTAAAAGACAAATATCCAATTGTCCTTACAAGAGATTTAAAAAAGGCAAAAAATTGGCTCAAAGAAAAAGCTAGAGGAAGTGAAAGATATGGAATTGTCGTTTCTTCCCAGGCCCAACGACTAAAACCCTATGCGATTGATGTAAAATCCCCAATGAACCCAGTACATTGGTTTCTAAATGATAAGGAAGATGTAAGATCTTCTTACTACCTCGAAGAGGTTGCAACCGAATTTCATGTACAAGGCTTAGAGTTAGACTGGGCTTGCATAACTTGGGATGCTGACTTAAGATACTCTGAAAACCAATGGAAAACATTTTCTTTTGTGGGTAGCAAATGGCAGCATATTCATAAGACAGAAAGAAAAACATACCTAATTAATGCTTACAGAGTACTTCTTACAAGAGCCAGACAAGGAATGGTAATTGTAGTTCCGGAAGGCGATTCAGGAGATCATACTCGGATACCAGATTTTTATGATCCAAATTTCAATTACTTAAAAGATTTAGGAATACCTGTAATTTAAAATATATTGTCCAATATTTGAATCGGGAAAAGTATATCGCTCAAATCAGGATCATAATACTTCACCCACATTAATTTCTTTAGAAAACTATGGATTTACGCACTGTAAATGTGACCCTATATATCCTTCCGCTAAGGGAGGGAGGTTCTTTGCCGGCCTTGACCGATGCTGATGATGGATTCAAATATGTTTTGAAGTTCAAAGGTGCTGGACAGCGTGAAAAAGCACTGATCGCGGAATTGTTGGGTGGTGAAATCGCCAGAGCTTTGGGATTTAAAGTTCCCGAACTGGTATTTGCCTTCTTGGACCCAGCATTTGGCAGGTCAGAAGGAGATGAGGAAATCCAAGACTTGCTCAAAAGCAGTCAAGGCCAAAACCTGGCCCTGCATTTTCTATCTGGTGCCATCAATTATGATGCTTTGGCCATGGAGGTAGATCCATTGCTCGCCTCCAAAATCGTTTGGCTGGACATGCTCATCACCAATGTGGATCGCACTTTCCGCAATACCAATATGCTGATGTGGAATAGGGAATTATGGCTAATCGACCATGGTGCAGCCTTTCTTTTCCACCATGCCTGGAGCAATTGGGAGAAAAGCGCCACCAAAGCATTTCCTATCATCCAAAACCATGTGCTACTGCCACAGGCCAGCCAGCTTGAAGAAGCCAACGCCCTATTCAAGGAAATCCTCAGCCCCGAAAAACTGAAGGAAATCGTGGCACTGATTCCTGAGGAATGGCTGTTGGCAAGTGGGGACAGTGAGGATGCCGAAGAGTTACGAAATATTTATCAACAATATTTAGCGCTGAGATTTTCTTATGCCGATCAATTTACCAAAGAAGCCCAAGATGCAAGAACAGCACTTATTTGATTATGCCATCATCCGGGTGGTACCTCGGGTGGAAAGGGAGGAATTTATCAATGCGGGAGTGATCCTCTGCGCATGGAAAAGCGGTTACCTTAAAGTAAAGACCACATTAAATGAAGAAAAGCTCCTAGCACTGGACCCAGCAGCTGATATTGAAATGATCAAATTAAACTTGGCATCATTCGATAAAATCTGCTTTGGTAAGGACAATGGGGGAAAAATAGCCGAAATGGACCTGGCTTCCCGTTTCCGCTGGCTCACTGCTGTCAGAAGCTCTATCATCCAAACTTCCAGGCCGCACAGCGGTTTCAGTAAGAATCTGGATAAAACCTTGGAAAAGCTCTTTGAGGAAAATGTGCTATAGTTTCCTTGATGGTTTGAAACTCACTCAAATGCCTAAATAATAACAACTATCCAATAAGCCCATTATGCCTACTCTTGAACAAATAATCCAAGATTTCAGAATAAGCCTAGAAGACCATGTACTTTCCCGCTCGGAAAGAAGGGAACTAAAATCTGATCTTTCGGCATTATCCACACATGAAAAACAGGTGCTTCTCTCTGAAATTAGAAATTTGGCTTTGGAAAATACTCATGATCCACAAAGCCAAAATCTCATCCAATGGTTCTATGAAGCGGTTAAAGTATTACAACAAAAAGAACAAGCAAATACATCTACTGCTGCATATTTCAGCCCTGGAAATACGTGCAGAGATGCTATTAGAGAGGAAATAAGAAATGCTTCTTCACTTATTCACATTTGTGTTTTTACGATAAGCGATGACCACATTACCGATGAATTGCTCCTAGCTCATCGAAGAAAGGTACCTATTAAGATCATCACAGATGATGATAAATCTTTGGACCTAGGATCTGATATTGATCGAATGGAAAAGGAAGGCATTCTTATACAAAAGGATAATAGCCCTGTGCATATGCATCACAAATTTGCCATTTTTGATCAGAAGAAAGTGCTAACTGGAAGTTATAATTGGACAAGGTCAGCAGCAGAACACAATTATGAAAATATTGTATTACTCGAAGATATCCACACTGTAAGATCTTTTCAGAAAGAGTTTGAACGGTTATGGCGAGAATTTTAGACCATCTACGGGATTTAAATCTCTAATCATGAAATTTTTTTACACCTGCCTCAATGGCAAGCGGCAAATCATTTTCTTTTGGGGGAATGGGACAGGAATATTTGCCATTATAGGCGCAGTAGGGATTATAAGCTTTATTAAAATCAAGCATTATGGTATCGCCCTCTGGAATTTCCAAGTCCATAAACCTACCACCACCATAGGTACTTTTTCCATTAGTAAGATCCGTGAAGGGCAAAAACAAATAATTCTCAAATTCCTCCATTTCCCTCAATCTATGACTTTGATAAATACTTAACACATAGGATTCTCCCTCCAAATCAAAGTGCAACTCACCGTATTTTTCATAAATAGGTTTCCTATCCGTAGTAGTGGGCATCTGAAATGGAAGGCCTTTATCGCTACGTACAAACTTGGCTTCAACCCTATATTTTTCATCAATGGGAAAAAAGTCCAAGGATTTAAATCGTTTTAGATCCCTAGCCTTCAATGGTGATTCATCAGGATTCGAAAATTCATGGTTCAGTTCTGTCTGGAAGTCCAGAATTTCTTTTTTATGGTCCTGGTCCTGGGCATGTACTGTAACTGAAATTATAAGGCTATAGAAAAATCCGGCCAAAATTGCTTTCATGACACATTATTTATCTAGCAAATTAATACAATTTACGCATGTAAGGATAATTGAACGACCAATTCTTTATGCTTTAGTCAACGAATTGTCTATTTTAAACCTATGAATCATGAAATCGGAAAATGGTTAATGGGCATTGGGCTGGGAATCCTTGGGATAGGCCTGATTGTTTATATTTTTGGTAGCAAATTACACTGGCTAGGGAGATTGCCTGGAGATATTCGCGTGGAAAAAGATGGTTTCAGTCTCTATATTCCAATTACCACCATGATCCTGCTCAGTATTATCTTTTCTGTGATTATTAGATTGATACAGTATTTCACCAAATAAAAAGCTGAAAGATCATAAAATTAATTCCGAATGCTTTCTGCAAAAAAGTCCTTTTTCCACATTTCCCGGGTAATGAAATTAACCGTATCCAAAATGGCATACACATTTTTGGGAACAAAAGGACTTAAGCGAATCTGATAGTTCCCATGCCTATCCTTTTGTATGTTCATCTCATATTTATTCTTCAAATGAAGCAGTGTTCTGGGAAAAAATATTTGCACATGCGTAGAAGTGAGTTCGGAATGAAAACCAAAACGCTTTTTTTTATGGTGATAATGCTGTAAAACCGCCTTTTCTTGAAAAGTCTTTTCTTGGATAAGCAGCGAAGATTCCAACCACAGCTTAGGATTAAACTCATGCTTGACCAAAATATTTCCCTTTATAAAGGAATAATGAACATGCTTATCCAAATCCAGCTTGACTGGCATGTTGTTTTTGATCCCTAGAAATCTCCAGAGATTATCGATCTTTTTAATGTCCATAAGGTTGTACTTTTGGGTTTACTCAATGAGCCTGAAATAATCTTCAGCGGTTACCTTAAAAGCATAACGCTCTTTTTCAGTATCCAGTATGCTTTGCCAATGACCATCAATCTTCACCTCAAACACTATTTCATCTTCAATGAGAGGAGCTAGTTCAGCTACAAAATCAAAATGAGAATGTCTATCTCCAGGTATAAAACTTAGGATTCCACCTGTATCATTTTCGAGATTTTTCCATCTTATCTGTATTTCACTTTCCTTCTGGAGAGGTGTTGAAGGCTCCAAATAAATAAAGGCTTTATCTTTTATACGACTTATAATAATAGAAAGGTTGATAAAAGGCAAGTTTTCCTCTTTTAACCTTTTACTATAACGGAAAATATCCAGCTTAGCCTCATCCTGTTTTTCCATATCATAATAATACCGACGCATATTTTTGAAATAAAGTCTGCTCGCATCAGTAATATGGCTTTGACCAGCATCTCCGCTGTTATCGGCTCTGTAGTCATTAAAAAAGGAAAAGAATAAAACTATGCCAATTGATAGCAAACCAAATATCTTGATAACCTTGACCAATTCCGGAGTAAATATGGGCTGTTTTCCTGACATGTCTGTTTGATCAACTTAAATTATTAAGCCATTATCTGCCTATATCCAAAACTCAATTTTTGGTTAATTGAGTTCCGCTAATTTCTCCATAAGTAATTCCCAAGCCATATTTATTTCATCCATGGACACATCCGTTTGGCCAATTACCCATCTGATGCAATAGTTTCCATCCAATTTAGTATGGGTAAAAAATGCCTTTCCTGTTTCATTTACAGACTGCATCCACTGGGCATTTAAAAGATTTAACTTTTCTCGACTTAGAGACTTATCCACAAATCTAAAACATATGGTATTCAATGGAATAGGAGCCATCAACTCTAAATTCTTATGGTTTTCGACCAAGTTGGCTACCTCCTTGGTCAAAGCCAAATGCATTCTGAGCTTCTCCCTGATCCCCTCCAAACCATAAGACCTGATTACAAACCAAAGCTTCAATGCCCTAAACCTCCTGCCCAATTGTATTCCCCAATCACGGTAATTATTCACATGCGCATCCTGTGCTGTTTTCAAATATTCTGGAGTCATGGAAAAAGTATTGACCAATTGACCAGCATCCTTTACATAAAGCACCGAACAGTCGAAATTGGTCAACATCCATTTATGGGGATTAAAAACATAACTGTCTGCCTTCACCTTATCATCCATCATCCAACGGCACTCTGGAAGCAATAATGCTGTTCCCGCATAGGCTGCATCTATATGGTGCCACAAGCCAAATTCCTCACAAATCTCACCGATTTCCTTGACCGGATCAATGGCCGTGGAACTGGTGGTCCCCAAAGCTGAAACCACACAAAGAGGGGTAAATCCAGACAGTAAATCTGTGGATATAGCCTCCCTAAGGGCATTTTGATCCATAGCGAAGGAATTATCCACCGCCACTTTTACCAAGTTTTCCTCCCCTAAACCAGCAATTCTCATGGCCTTATCCACAGATGAATGTACATGCAAAGAACTATATACCCTGTATTTTTCATGACCAGTAAAGCCCTGCCTATTGATCAAAAAATTACTTGCCCGTTCTCTAGCTGAAAGTATTGCACAAAGGGTAGCAGTGGAAGCAGTATCCTGAATCACTCCTTTCCAAGATGCATTGAGTCCCTTAGCATCCCTTAACCATTCCAATACCTTTTCTTCCAATTCAGTTGCAGCAGGCGAAGTCAACCAAGACATACATTGTGCCCCCATTGTAGCCATTAGCATTTCTGCCAAAATTGAAGGTTCGGAATTATTCGCTGGAAAATAGCCGAAAAAAGCTGGATGCTGCCAATGGGTCATGCCTGGCATAATGACTTTCTCAAAATCCTCTAAAATATCCTCAAAAGATTCAGGCATCTCAGGAGCATCATCTGGCAGTTGTTGATAAATATCTCCAGGCTGAATATTAGGACTGACAGGGTAGGAAGCCTTGTTTTCCAGATAGTCAGCCATCCAATCTACCAGTTGATGGGCATGTTTTCTAAAATCCTTCTTATTCATGGTTTAAAATAATAGTCCAGAGCCAAGTCGGGAGTAGTGAGTTTTGGGTAAATACGTCATCGTGAGAGGTCAACATT
This sequence comes from Echinicola marina, assembly GCF_020463795.1. Taxonomy (NCBI): domain Bacteria; kingdom Pseudomonadati; phylum Bacteroidota; class Cytophagia; order Cytophagales; family Cyclobacteriaceae; genus Echinicola; species Echinicola marina. The sequence goes on from NZ_CP080025.1 coordinate 1,420,976, forward strand.
TTCACAAATACAAAAGAGTTGTATAACGTGAGCTCCAAATCGATGTCATGCTGACGATAGAGCCTGTCCCGATTATCGGGAAAGCATCTCTTCCAGTAACGATTAGGAAAAGAGATCCTTCCTTTGTAAGTATGACATTTTATTCACGTCAATGGTATGAGTTCTGCGACGTGGCGATCTTGATTTAAAGTTTTAATCTTGGCTATCAAATCTAAAGTCTAAGCTAATGTACATAAGATCCAGCATTAAAATCTATGGTACTTCCAGTGGCATGGTCTGCCAAGCCTGAACACAGTAAACATACCATGGGGGCGATATCCTTAGGCTCCGTCAATCGCTCCAAAGCGATATCCTTAATCGCAAAATCGGCTCCATACTGATCGATAAAGTCCTGGGCCATATCGGTACGTACAAATCCAGGTGCGATGATAAAAGCCCGGATTCCTTCCTTTCCATAATAACGCGCAACAGATCGAGTAAAGCCTATTAAAGCAGATTTGGAAGCAGCATAAGCCAAATAATCTGGGGTATCTCCCCTAAAGGCTGCCCTTGAACTGATCATTATCAGCCTTCCATTCTTATTCAATCGGGCATGGTTAATAAACTCCTTACTTATAATAGCCAATGAATGGACATTCACTGTCATGGTCTCCAACCATGTCGAAATCCATTCATGCGTATCTGCTTCATCAGAAATGGATTTGGCCATGCCAGCATTATTGATGACTGCATCTATTTTCCCATATTTATCCACTAAACTGGGCAACCAGCCTTTCACTTGTTCCAAATCAGACAAATCGCAAGGGACTAAATGAGATGGATTGGGCAAGGTCTCTTGAAGTTCTTGGGCAGCAGATAGGTTTTTATGGTAGTGTAAGAGTACTTCAGCGCCGTAATCCGAAAGCCTTTTCGCAATGGCTTTTCCAATTCCTCGAGAAGCTCCTGTAACCAATATTCTTTGATTTGAAAGGGAAATCTCCATAGTCATATAAAATCACTTAAGGCTAAAAATAAGTAATATGTCTCCATCTGCAAAAATCTATCTGTAATGCCCTCCATGAAAGGCTTAAACTTCCTTTACACCTTCCTTTGTGGATAAGTAATCCATTATTTCAGGTTCAGACAGTTTAAATGTCTCTTTAATGCCTGCTATAATTGTGGATAAATAGGAGGGATGAGGCTTTACTTTAGGAGATATCACATTTTCGTGGGTAAAAGTAAAAATTGGCGCAGCCTCTTCTTTCCCAAGGTAACAAATAGTATTGTACCAGTTAGCACCAGCTAATATTCCAGCACCTTCTTTTTCAATGGCACAAAAATCAACATTAGGACGTTCTTTAAGGGCATTTTCCTGCATCACCACATCCATAAACTGATCTTTTGTGATCAAATACATCCTTCCAAAAATCTTAGCGGACAGGTCTTTTTCTTTGTGGATAAAGGCAACTCCACCATTATGCCATACACTTGCTTCTTTCGCAAAGTAAAGCTCATGATGAATAATAAGCCCTTTTTTATCTTTGGGTAGGGACTTATCCACACATCCATCATAAGTCCTAGCGGCATGTTTTGGTTGACCACCTTGGATATAGCAAAGAAATCTTTCTTCCAACAAATTAGATCCATAACTGGCATACCAAACTAGCTCTTTTGAACCTGTTCTATTTTCCTTCTTATTCATAAAATATCAAGTCAATAATCTTTGGATGAAATTATCAAAAGAGGGTGGCAGAAAAAAGGATTTTACCCATCTCCCTTCTTATCACTTTTTGGCTACGGCTGCACTGGTAGGCCCTATAAGTCGCATCAAAGAAACCTCCTTAAATCCCGCTTCCTTAGCCAATTCTTCAAAATCACCCATACTAAAATCATAACCAGCCTCAGTCTCTATCAACATATTCAAGGACATCAAAAGACCAAAAGTATTGTCTCTACGCTCGTTGTCAATGATATTTTCAATGATGACCAAGGCTCCTCCTTCAGGCAATGCCTCATAAGCCTTTCTGATTAGCATTTTCTTATCTTCTTTTCCCCAATCATGCAAAATATTTCCCATCGTTATTACATCCACTTTTGGAAAATTGTCCTCAAAAAAATCACCTGATTGGACTTTCACTCGCTCTTCCAATCCCATAGAACGAATATTATCCAAAGCAATGGGCGAAACGGGTTCTAAATCGAAGGAAATACAACTCATATGGGCATTGTTCAAGGCTATCTGAGCCGCCAGATATCCTCCTGCACCTCCAATGTCACAATGGGTGAAATAGGGGGAAAAATCAAACTCATTGGCAAACATGATAAAATTCCCCCTCTGTATGCCAGCCATCGCATTCAAGAACTCCCTTAATTTAGTTTCATCCGCATAGACCATTTCAAAAATGGATCCTTGAGCTCCTTTGGCTTCATTTTGGGGCTTTCCGCTTTTTAAAGCTTCTTCCAGATTATTCCAAAAGGGATAAAGCCTGTTATTGGCCATTTCCAAAATTCCTCCAATATAACTGGGCTTATTCCTATCTAAAAATTGATTAGCATCGGGCGAATTAGAATAATAGGCACCAGATTTAATCCCTTCTCTTTCCAAAAACCCAAGTGAAACCAATGCATCCAAGAAATCATATAAAGCCCTATCGTCCAAACCCAGTTTTTCTTGAATGGCCTGGACAGATTGTTTCCCAAAGGATAAAAAGGTAAAAAGTCCCATTTTTACGGCGACGAGCAAGGCCTTACTGGCAAAAAAGCCCATTCCAATCTGTAGGATTTTCTCGGGGGTGACTTGATCTGAATTCATCTTGATTGGGTTTAATGTTGAAAATGACTAATAAACTCATCCAAAAGTGCCCAAAAAGCACTTCATATTAGTGGTAAGTCAAATTGTTAGACATTAGATGAAACTGACATCAAAGCCCAATAGTTAATTTTTACTTTTCACACATGCTGATCTATCAACACTGGATTTCCGTCCGGATCAATAAGCACAACACTTCCCGGCCCAGATCCTGATTCATCCACTTCCTGCTCAGGTACGATTCCTGCTTTTTTTACATGCTCCTGAATTTTCCTCACATCATCAAAATCCTTTAGGGTATTGGCGTTCTCATCCCATCCAGGATTAAAGGTCAGGATATTCTGCTCAAACATCCCCTGAAATAGACCGATCAAAGCATTGCCATTTTTCATGATCAGGTAGTTCTTTCCCAAATCTCCAGCAAAAACTTCAAATCCCAATTTTTCATAAAAAACCTTGGAAGCCTTAATATCCTTTACACTAAGACTTATGGAAAAAGCGCCTAATTTCATTTGTTTTGAGCTTTTGGTGTTACAATCAATTTAAGCATTTTTTGGAAGATATAGGAGGATTATAGCTAAATAAAAGGAGATTGTATAAGGTAATATGGTTTTAAAAAAGCTGATTCTGATTATCCACAATGATGCCAGTAACCTTAAATCCTTTGCTTAAGTGGTCGGGAGTTTGAAGACTGAAGACCGAAGGAGTTGATATTTTAATTAAAACGAACATTTCGATTCGCTTTTAACTTTTACTGGTGCAATTGCGGATATACATAAAGCTGATTAATCATTCTTGACAAAAAAATATTATCTCTGGAGAACACTTTTCCAGGATCATTCTCTAGTAAACTGCTCAATCAAAGTCTTATGATCGGGATAGGCTTCAGCTAATTTTTCCCGTTCCGCCAATTCAAAATCCCTAAAATCAAACCCTGGGGACACTGTACAGCCCACCAAGGCAAAAGTATTCTCCTCAAGCACTTCAGCAGCAAACCAATATCCAGCAGGAACTATTAATTGGGGAACCTGCCCATTTTCTAAATCGGAACCGATAATAAATTCCTCATGAATTCCATCCGGAGATAGGCAATGAAGTCGAATAGGAGAGCCCTTATAAAAATGCCATATTTCATCTTGATGGATACGGTGAAAAGCCGAAAATGTATCTGAGGTCAACATAAAGTAAATGCTGGTGGAATAGTTTCTTTTTCCAATAAAGTCCTCAGACAAACTTCCTTGATCAATTTCCCCCGTACTTCTATAAACTTCCTTAAAAAAACCACCCTCGGGGTGCGGTTCCAATCCTAATTTTTCTATTATTTGCTGAATTTCCATTGCTTGAGAATTATGAGTCATCATCATCCGAACTTAGCCATGCTTAATGGATAAATCAAACTAATTCTGGTTGATGATGATCATTTCTCTTTTGGTAAGAACGATGGAATTTTCACTCATTTCCCTGCAGCAATCACAGCTAAATCTACCTGATCTGCACCTGCCTCCAAAAGGATATTTGCGCAAGCTGCCAGTGTGGCACCGGTAGTCATCACATCATCTACCAGAAGCAGCGTTTTCCCCTTTATTTCTTCTGATGATAAAACCGAAAAAACCCCTTCTACATTCTCTATCCTTTCCAATCGGGACTTTTTGGTCTGCGTGGAAGTAAAGCGCGTTCTTTTAAGACCATGCATCACCTCAATATCCAAAACACCAGCCAAGCCCAGGGCAAATTGAAGACTTTGGTTATAACCTCGCCGCTTTTCCTTAAGAGGATGGAGAGGCACTGCCAGAATAGCATCCCAACACACCTGAAAACCGCTTTCCAACAAGCTCTGCCCATATAATCTCCCCAATACCTGTCCCAATTCCGGTTTATTTCTGTATTTCAGCTGATGAAGCAACTTTTGGCTGGTTCCTTTTTTGGTAAACCTCAGATAGGACATCACATTGCTTACTTGGCTAAGTCCATAAACCTTAATGGCCAGGTCATTATTTTGTGGACGAAGATGATAACTGGTCACAGGAAGCTTTGCTTTACAGATCCTGCACAGCTGATCCTCAAAATCAAATAAGCTCCTTTTGCAGAGACAACAGCTTTGCGGAAACATGAGAGCCAAAAAATCTTGTAAAAAATTGAAACGCATTAGGAAAAAGACTTGTTTGTTCTAATTGACAGGAAAATACCTGTTATATTTGCTAATTAGATAAAAACTATCCTATAAGTTAATGAATTTAGTAGACGAATTCAACGAGTACCGCGCCAAGATGAACGAAAAGATCCTTGGAGAAGACAATAAAGTGTTGAAGCGCATTTTTAACTTGGACACGAATGCCTTTACTGAGGGAACAGTGGACATTAAATCAAAAGAAATGATCGGCTTGGCTTGTTCGATGGTATTGAGATGTGATGATTGTGTGCGCTATCATCTCGGCAAATGCCATGAACTTGGTCTCAGCAAAGAACAGGTTTTTGAAGTGTTTTCTATTGCCAACCTAATCGGTGGAACCATAGTTATCCCACATCTGCGCAGAGCCGTAGAATACTGGGAAGAGCTAGAACAACAAAAAGGATAATGTTAAAAAAGGATTTTGATCTTGAAAAAAGATGGGGGAGACTCTTGGTCGGTTTGCATGAGCTGATAGGTAAAAAGCCCGCTGATTTAAATGGAGTGCTATTCATCATAGGTATTCAAGAACTCGGACAAGGCATCAAAAACTTTAGCAAGGAGCAAAAGCAGGATCTAATGCATATTGCTATTTGCAAAGTATTAAGTCTTGCAGGATTTTATGAATTGGATTTTATAGATCAAGATGGTTGGCCACACTGGAAACTTGTGAAAGAGTTGCCCCATTTTGACATCCTGGAACAGGAAAAATTACTTAAAATACAAATCTTAGAATATTTCGAAAAAGAATTTGAAATAGACATAAAATAAGATAAACACTTCAAATATAAATATTAATTAGTCTTAAAGGATAATTATTAAACCAAATACTAGCAAAAACAAACCTATTATAATATGAATATCGTATCCTATAATGTCAACGGAATTAGAGCAGCCATGAGAAAAGGTTTTGCAGAATGGCTCGCAGAATATTCCCCTGACATCATCGGATTACAGGAAATAAAGGCAACAGAAGACCAAATAGAAATCAATCTACTAGAAGATTTAGGTTATCACAGCTATTGGTATCCTGCAGTAAAAAAAGGTTATAGTGGAGTAGCCATTTTAAGTAAGGTAAAACCAAAACATATTGAATATGGTATGGGCGTCCAAGCTTTTGATGACGAAGGAAGGATGATCAGAGCTGATTATGAAGATTTTTCATTTATCAGTGCCTATTTTCCCTCTGGGACAACAGGTGGCCCAAGACAAGATTTCAAATATGAATTCTTAGATGAAATCCATGGATATAGTCAAGACCTGAGCAAAAAATTCCCTAACTTGATACTTAGCGGAGATTATAACATATGTCATAAGGCCATTGATATCCATAATCCCATAGCCAATAAAAACACTTCTGGTTTTCTACCTGAAGAAAGGGCATGGATGGACAAGTTCACCACCTCTGGTTTTGATGATAGCTTCAGAGTAATCAACCCTGGCCCTCATCAGTATTCATGGTGGAGCTATAGGGCCAATGCGCGCGCCAATAATAAAGGATGGAGAATAGATTACCATATGACGAGTAGTCCAATGAAAGAAAGAATTAAAGATGCAGCAATACTGGCAGATGTGGTACATTCAGATCATTGCCCCATCTCACTGGTAATAGAATAGGTATATATTAGGAAGATAAACAATAATAATAAGCTTAATGAAATCAATAAAAATTTCTATCCCTTCTCTGATTGAGAACATAAAGATCATAGAAAGCTTCATTGACAATGCGAAAGAAAAATTCCAAATCAATGATGACATCTATGGAAATATCATGATTTCAGTAACGGAATGTGTCAGCAATGCCATCATCCATGGAAATCGGGGAGACGCCCAAAAGACTGTAAAACTGGAACTCACTTTCCTCGAAGACCAATTAAAGTTTATTATTGAAGACGAAGGCAAAGGCTTTGACTTCGACAACTTGCAAGACCCGACCTCACCAGAAAACATTGAAAAATCAGGAGGAAGGGGAGTATTTATCATGAAAAACCTTTGTGACGAAGTCAAATTTGAAGAAGCAGGAAAGAAAACAGTATTAACTTTCTACATGAATTAATATGGCCATTAATTTCTTCCAAGAAGACATCAAATACAATCTTCCTCAGAAAAATTTAAGCAAGAAATGGTTAAGACATATCGCTCAAAAAGAAGGCTTTACCATCTCCGACTTAAACTATATATTCTGCACCGATGAATACCTACATCAAATAAATATAGAATACCTGAACCATGACACCTATACAGACATCATCACCTTTGATAATTCCGAAGAAGAAAATAAAATCGAGAGTGATATCTTCATCAGTATAGAAAGGGTCAAAGAAAATTCCAAAACAGAAGGTCAAGAATTTCAAAAAGAAATACTTAGAGTATTAAGTCATGGAATCCTCCATCTCTGTGGATACAAAGACAAATCAAAAGAAGAAGCGCTATTAATGAGAAAAAAAGAAGACGAATCCATAGACTTCTTTCTTCGATTAGCAGAACAAAAACAAAGTTCCACGTGAAACATTATCTCAAAAAGAACATGACAACATATCAAGTTCTCACCTGTTCCACGTGAAACACTACACTTAATTAAGAAGAATATTCAAGACTGTTTCACGTGAAACAGTAAAAATGAATAAATAAAAACCAAACATGTTCCACGTGGAACAGTAATAAAATTATTAAAATATGTTTCCAGAATACGACGTAATAGTAGTAGGGGCAGGTCATGCGGGTTGTGAAGCAGCACATGCAGCAGCAAAGATGGGGAGTTCAGTGCTTTTATGTACCATGAATATGAACACTATTGCCCAAATGTCATGCAATCCAGCTATGGGTGGTGTAGCAAAAGGGCAAATCGTTAGGGAAATTGACGCACTTGGTGGTCAATCCGGTATTATTTCCGATAAATCCATGATCCAATTCCGTATGCTGAACCGATCTAAAGGTCCAGCTATGTGGTCTCCAAGATCACAGAATGATAGAATGCGTTTTGCGGAAGAATGGAGATTGGCATTAGAAAGGACGCCAAATGTAGATTTTTGGCAAGAAATGATTACTGGTTTGATCGTAAAAGACAAACGCGTAATAGGAGTAAAGACCAGCATAGGTCTGGAAATAAAAGCAAAATCCGTAGTACTTACCAACGGTACATTTTTGAATGGACTTATCCATATTGGTGAAAAACAATTCGGTGGTGGTAGAACAGGTGAAGCCGCAGCAAGAGGAATAACAGAACAGCTTGTAGAATTAGGTTTCGAAGCAGGTAGAATGAAGACAGGTACTCCACCCAGGGTAGATGGAAGGAGCTTGGATTACTCTAAAATGGAAGTGCAATATGGCGATGAACACCCTGAAAAGTTTTCTTTTTCGGATGAAACCTCTCCTCTAAAAGAGCAAAGAACCTGTTGGATTACCTACACCAATAAAGAGGTGCACGAAACTTTGGAGACTGGTTTCGATAGATCTCCTATGTTTAATGGTAGAATACAAGGCTTAGGACCTCGATATTGTCCCTCTATTGAAGATAAAATCAACCGTTTTGCAGAACGCGATAGGCATCAAATATTCGTGGAACCAGAAGGTTGGGATACAGTAGAGATATACGTTAATGGCTTCTCTACTTCCCTGCCTGAAGATGTTCAATATAAAGCCATCCGTAAAATACAAGGTTTTGAAAATTGTAAGATGTTCCGTCCTGGCTATGCCATTGAATATGATTTCTTTCCTCCTACTCAGTTAAAACTTACGTTGGAAACACAGTTGGTAGAGAATCTATTCTTTGCCGGACAAATCAATGGGACTACCGGTTATGAAGAAGCCGCCTCCCAAGGGTTAATTGCAGGGATGAATGCAGCACAAAAGGTCAAGGAAGAAGCGCCTTTTATTCTAAAAAGATCAGATGCCTACATCGGTGTACTGATAGATGACCTCATCAATAAGGGTACCGAAGAACCTTATAGGATGTTTACCAGCAGGGCAGAGTTCAGACTATTACTAAGGCAAGACAATGCAGATCTCCGATTGACCCAATTAGGCCATAAAGTTGGTCTGGCATCAGATGAAAGACTCGATAAAATGATGGACAAAAAGAACGATACTGCTAAACTGATCAATGATCTAAAGCAGAAAAAGCTAAGTCCTGAAAGCATCAATACAGGTTTAGAAGATCTACAGACTGCTTCTATCAAAGAAAAAATAACGGTAGAAAAACTATTGAAAAGACCTCAGCTAGGTTTACAAACTATAAAGAATTTAGATGAGGAATTAAATAGCTACCTAAACAAATACCCAAAAGAGGTATTGGAGCAGGCAGAAATCCAGGTCAAATATAATAGCTATATAGAGAAGGAACAGCAGATGGTAGAAAAGCTTAATAATATGGAGAATTTCAAAATACCTCTTGACTTCGACTACTTATCTGTACCAGCTCTATCCGCGGAGGGCAAACAAAAACTTAATAAAGTAAGACCAGAAACCCTAGGACAAGCATCCAGAATCAGTGGCGTATCACCTGCTGATTTATCCATACTCACAGTATATTTAGGAAGATAACATGTACGAAAGATTAACCAAATGTCCACTTTGTCAAAGTGGACTTTTTATTAATCATTTGGTGGTAAAGGATCATAGCGTTTCGCAAGAATCCTTTACCATTTGCAAATGTAATAACTGCAATTTTTTATTTACCAATCCTAGACCAGACCAGAAACATATTGGTGATTACTATAAGTCAGAAGACTATATTTCCCATACTGATAAATCCACCAATCTGGTCAACTTTATTTACAAGCAAGTAAGGAAATTCACACTAAAGCAAAAGGTTAACTGGATCAATAAATACAGTAATAAGAAGGGAAGACTTTTGGATTTTGGATGTGGTACAGGACATTTTCTCAACCAAGCAAAACAAGATGGTTGGCAATGCATTGGCCACGAACCTAGCAAAGATGCAGCAATAATTGCCAGGAATAATTTCAAGCTCAGTATATATGACAATACTCAAGGGCTAAACAAAGAAAAGAAGTTTGATGCCATAACATTATTCCATGTTTTAGAACATGTACATGACCTCAGTGGCACCATGGAACTCCTACTAAACAGGCTGAAGAAAAGAGGAACATTGTACTTGGCCGTACCCAATTATGACGCTTATGATTCAAAACAATTTAAAGAAGATTGGGCGTCCTTGGATGTACCTAGACACTTATATCACTTCACACAAGAAACCATGCAGTTCTTAGCTGATGAATTTAATCTGAGGATAATTGCCAGAGAACCCATGCCTTTTGACAGTTACTATGTCTCAATTTTATCCAACAGTATAAAATATAAAAGGAAAAATCTAATAAATTCATTCATAACAGGATATAAGTCAAATAAAAAGGCAAAAAAAAATAATAATAACTATTCAAGCATATTATTTATATTGAAGAAAAAATGAATAGCAGATTATACAAAATATTATTAGCTATCATTGCGATAGTCTTTTGCTATGCTTGTGCAAAGCAAAGTTCACCAATGGGTGGTCCCAAAGATGAAGAACCACCAAAATTACTTACATCCAATCCACCAGATCAAACCTTAAATACCAAGCCCGAAAATATCACTTTGGAGTTTGATGAGTATATCAAAGCAGATAACCCAACCAGAAATATCATTATCACTCCAAGTCTGGAAAAGGATAAAATGGAGATTTTAGCAGTTAAAAATACTCTGAGAATTAAACTCAACCAGGAATTAGAAGACAGCACCACCTACGTATTCAACTTTCAAAAGAGTATACAGGACATTTCGGAGAGCAATCCAGCCATGAACTTAAAACTCGTATTTTCAACTGGTGACATGATCGATAGCCTTAAATTTTCAGGAACAGTAGACTATGTATTTCCGCAAAAATCAACAGAGATAAAAGATGTCCTAGTAGGACTCTACAGAATAGAAGATGATACCATGGATGTCTTTTCTGACCCACCTTACTATATCAGCCAAGCAGATTCAGCGGGAAAATTTGAAATCACCAATATCAAAGCAGGAAAATACAGGGCTTATGCCTTTCACGATGACAACAACACTTCCAAAGCCGAATTCAAAAATGAAAAATATGGTTTCATAGCTGATACGCTTACCATCATGGAAAATATTACTGGTGCTCATTTTAAACTATTCAGGGGCGATCTTTCCGAATTCAAAATCAATAGATCCACAGCCATAGGTAGCAATTTTGATATTGTACTAAGCAAGGAACCTTCCAGCTTACACGTGGAACATCCTGATTTTGGGACCAAACTGTTTTATCGATTAGATGAAAAACAAGTAAGGCTCTACCATACTGAACTAAGAAACGATAGTACGCAAATCAAACTTGTATCTACTGACTCCGTCGGCTTCAAAATCGATACCACTCTATATGCCTCATTCATGGAAAGCGATCGAAAAGCCCAAAACTTAGAAGCTACATTGGGTAAGAAAAAAGAATTTCTTCAATCCATAAAGACAGAAATTACTTTTAATAAACCCATTTTGGAGGTCATCTATGACTCATTATATGTTCAGTACGATTCGGCCTCATTTATTAAAATAAAACCGGAATTCCTAAGCTTCAAGGATAGTAGTAGAAGAACAGAACTGCTCTTTGATATACCTGTACCAGATACCTTGAATAGTAATAATTATAATTTCATCGCAGCAGATTCTTCCTTTCTGGATATAGAAAAAGAACATAATACCAAAGCGCTCAAAACTTCTTTCAAACGCTTAATACAGGATGATCTTGCAGATGAAGTAAGTGGTGAGATACTTACTGAAGAACTACCTATTATAGTCCAACTCATTTCTAATGATGGCATCATCGTGCAGGAAGAATACCTGACCAATTCAAAAAGCTATAACTTCAAAAAAGTAAAAGCAGGCGAATATGAAATAAGAGCGATAATAGACAGAAACAAAAATAGGCAATGGGACCCTGGCAACTATTTCGAAAAGCGGCAACCAGAACCTGTGTACTACTATTTTGATGAGGAAAACAATACCAGAAAGATCCTCCTAAGGGGAAGATGGACCAGACAAGATCTTAATATCAAAAGCAGTCCGCAATCTGGCCTTAATCAATCTACCAAGCCAATAATCGACTCAATAAATAACCTAACACAGCCCAAAGAAACCATGTAGATAACTATGGAATATCATGTTGATAAGTGTATATAACCTATGGAAAAAATCAGACTTATCCCGATCGTATATCAACTTTCGGGATTTTTTTTTCCACCCTGAGGATAACCACAATTTTATAAACTCCTATCCACATTTATACACACACAAATTCATACACATTATCTAGCATTCACATTTATACACAAAAAAGTAGCCTTTTCATGAAGTACTTAAATTATAATGACTTACAAGTTGATAAACTGTGGATATCAGGTGTATTAAATATGGAAAAACTATGATAAACATGTTGGTAAAAAAACCTTACAGACTTACCCACAAATCCACAGCTTAATAACTGTAATAGTTTTTTATTTAAAAAAAGAATATATATAAATATATAGGATGTGGATGAATTAAGAATTGAGTGAAAAAGGAACTTCATTTTTATAAAAAGGATCAATCGGCTCTGTTCTTGTCAATTCATATAAGAAAAAAGATAAAATCATTTTAAAGCCCTGTGAAGCCTTTAAAATATCCCAAACAATTAACCTTACATTTTAATCATTATCTCAAGGCAGAGCTGCTTAAAATGGTGTAAAAAGATAATTTACAACTGGGTGTTATCTGTCAAAATAAATCTGACAAACAAAAGATGACCTTAATGGATCAATATAGAGATAACCAATTTTAGCGATTGAAAAATTAAGAAGGTATATAAACTGATAAAAATCAATTCAAATAAAAACTGCTGAAAACAAATAAAAATGGATAAATTTAAAAATTAATGATCTCTTGATCTTTTAAGATTATTCGCTGGATTGGGGACATTTAGAAGGTTTCTAAAAGAAATTAGATTATGGTTAAACGGATTTTCGTCTTGGTGCTTTTTGCCTTGTTCTTCGAAAGCGGCATTGTCATGGCTCAGGACAAGATATATTTTACTGATTTTTATGTTTCAGCTGGATTTAGAAATCAGGCTTATAAAGACCTAAGTGATTATTTGGAAAATTCAGGTTATCAAACTTTTGATCAACAAACAGCTACATTGGGAGGAGGGGTATCATATGTGGCTATGTCAGGACTGGGATTTTATGTGGAAACGGAGTTTAACCTTAATCGAAAGCAATACAGCAACGATTTTGTGAATTATAGGTACCTGCCCATACATGTGACCGGTGGATTTCAGTATCATTGGAAAAATACCACGCTGAAAGATTGGAGGTTTTATCCAAAATTGGGCTTATTCAATGGATCTACTTCACTGGACATGATTGCCAAAGATCTCAATACAGATTTCAACGAAAACCTCATGGGAGGAATGAACACCAGTTTCATGTACCAGAGAAACTATGGCATCAATATCAGTCTCAATGCAGATAAAATTTTAGGAGCTTTTCTAAAACCTACTACTCAGGTGGGGGTATATTCTAGAATGGGACTGCAGGTAGGTTATATGCTGAATGTATTTACCAGTGTTACTAAGCTAAGAAGAAATTTTAACCCGGACCTTCGTAAGGATTTGATCATTTCCAATGCTCCCAAGTTTGATCCAAGCGCATTTTACATAAAGCTTAATTTTGCCATTGGGAAGTTCGAAAAGGAAAGGGAATAGCCTAGAAATTTTTCTCAAAAAATAACTCTCAATCGATTATAATTAGCTTTTGACTGTAGCAGATTTAAGATAAACTATCCTTAAGCTATTGAAATCAAATTAACATTTTTACATAAACTCAAATAATAATTCTATATCAAAATGAAAAGAATATTCCTATTGTTAATCGTTCTATTCGGCGTAAATAACCTCACTTTTTCCAAAACAGATACGATCAAAGTCCATAGCAAAACAATGGACAAAACAATTTCCAATCTGATCATTACACCAGAAGATTATAAGACTTCAGAAAGTTATCCAACCCTTTATTTATTGCATGGTGCCGGAGGGGATTTTACCTCTTGGTCAGGAATTGCGGATCTGCAACTATATGCAGACCGTTATGACATGATTATTGTTTGTCCAGATGGTGGAAGAACCAGCTGGTATTTTGACAGCCCCATTGACCCTCAAATGCAGTATGAATCGTATGTCAGTACTGAATTGGTCGGATGGGTAGATGATCATTATGCCACGAAGCAGCAGAGAGAATTTAGGGCCATTACTGGCTTGAGTATGGGAGGTCATGGAGGCTTGTATTTGGGATTTAGGCATCAGGATATTTTTGGAAATGCAGGAAGTACCAGCGGTGGCGTTGATATCAGGCCATTTCCCAGGAACTGGGATATCTCCAAAAGATTAGGAACTTATGCCGAAAATCCTGCTATCTGGGAAAAGAATACGGTTATTAATTTGGTACATCTCCTAGATGGAAAAAGTTTGAATATAATCATTGACTGTGGTACTGCTGACTTTTTCTATGAAGCCAATGTACGCTTGCATGAAAAGTTGGAAGAAAGAAATATTCCGCATGATTTTATCAGTAGACCTGGGGCCCATAATGGTGAATATTGGAAGAATGCAATAGCCTACCAAATGCTTTTCTTTAACGATAAATTCAAGTCCGTTAAATAATCCTTGGTAGTATCAATGATGCATAAATCCTTTCGGCATAATTTTGTAGCTCAATTCAGTTAAATTCCTAAGCTAGTTTTAGGGGAGATTTTATTGTTAAGCACAGAAGTTCTGAAAAAATAATATTTAAACATGTTTTACTAAAAAAATTATATTGTGGTAATTGATGTTTTAACTGATGAAAAATAAACCTGAAACAGCAGTTTACTCTTTGTAAGAATCTAGTGATTTATGTTATTTTCATCTAAAATAAAAAAATACTGGAAGTGAACTTCACATTTAATACCAGCTGAAATGCATGATAAATCACTTCAAAATTTTTAAATTAATAATTTATTCCTTGGACGTTCAGCCTTTATATATAGGTCGGATATTTCTATTCAATGTAAAAGGAATTTTCCCAATTCAGAGCTTGTATGGGCCCAGCAACCAAAAGTAGCTGGGAGCATTGAACTTGTTTGTCCTGCAAGATTGTGTTGTTGAAATGAGCTTTTCTAAAATTGGGAAAGCAAACCACTGGCAATCTCCCAAGCCTTATAACTATCTATTTGTAAAACTTTTTCGTTATAAATAGTATGCATGCATACAAAGTTTTTCTTATATTACGTTAGATCAGTAACAGATAGACCTATACAATGAAACCCGAGGAAACCGTAGACTTTTATATAAAGACTGCTTGGCATGCCATCTCCCGGATGTATAATCAGAAAGGAGCAGAAGAAGGTTTGACCACTTCCATTGGTTTTGTATTGATCAATATTAATGCTAATGAAGGCACCCCTGCCACCAAGATAGCCCCATTGATGGGGTTAGAATCCAGAAGTCTTACCAGAATGCTCAAATCCATGGAGGAAAGAGGCTTGATTTACCGAAAGCCTGACCCCATTGATAAGCGATCGGTCCGTATTTTTTTGACCCCTGAGGGTAGACGGAAAAAAGAAATATCCATAGATACTATCCAAGAATTCAATAGATCCATACGGAATGTGATCAGTGAAAAGGATCTTGAAGATTTCTTCCGTGTATTTCAGAAAATCAATCAAGTTATAGAAGAACAACAATCAGAAATGATCAGCCCAAATAATATTTAGGGCCAATTTCAAAAGAACATATCTTATATGAAAAGAAGCATTAAAAAAGTAGCTATTTTAGGTTCCGGAGTAATGGGATCCAGGATTGCCTGTCACTTTGCCAATATTGGTGTGAAGGTATTACTGCTGGATATTTTGCCCAAAGAACCCGATGAAGCCGAGGTCAAAAAAGGGCTTACGTTAGAAGACCAATCTGTTCGCAACAGACTGGTCAATGAGGCTTTGCAAAAAAGTCTGAAATCCAAGCCTTCTCCCATCTATGATCAATCCTTTGTCTCAAGGATTCAAACTGGAAACTTTGAGGATGACCTTCCTAAAATCAAGGATTATGATTGGGTGATAGAAGTGGTGGTAGAGCGATTGGATATCAAGCAATCACTCTATGAAAAAGTGGAGCTTCATCGTAAACCGGGAACATTGATCACTTCCAATACTTCGGGCATTCCCATGCAGATGCTCTGCCAGGGAAGAAGTGAGGATTTCCAAACCAATTTCTGTGGAACACACTTCTTCAATCCACCTAGGTATTTGCGCTTATTGGAAATCATTCCAGGCCCCAAAACCAATCCTGAAATCATTGATTTTTTAATGGGCTATGGAGACAGGTTTCTTGGCAAAGAAACGGTTTTATGTAAGGATACTCCTGCATTTATTGCCAATAGAATAGGTGTATATGCCATTATGTCTAGTATGCATACCATTGAAAAAATGGGATTAGGTGTATCCGAGGTGGATAAGCTTACTGGGACAGTAATTGGTAGAGCAAAATCAGCGACATTCCGAACCATGGATGTGGTGGGCCTTGATACCATGGTGAATGTGGCGAATAATCTTCATAAAGCCCTGCAGCATGACGAATCCAAGGACCAGTTTAAGTTGCCCAAGGTGGTTCAGTTTTTATCAGAAAAAAAATGGCTGGGAGATAAAACCGGGCAAGGTTTCTTCCATATGATCCGACATAAGGATGGAAGGAAAGAATTAAAAGAATTGGATTTTGAGACCCTTGAATATAAACCCGTAGAAAAGCCCAAATTCAAAGCCTTTGAAGGATCCAAGGATATTCAGGATCTGAAAAAGCGAATTAAGTACCTGTTGAACTTTGATGATAGGGCTGGTGAATTTTATAGAGCTACTTTCTTTGACCTATTCAGGTATTGCTCTTTCAGGATTCCTGAAATTGCTGATGAATTATATCGTATAGACCAAGCAGTGTGTGCAGGTTTTGGTTGGGAATATGGCCCGTTCGAAAACTGGGATATTGTCGGAGTACAGGAGACTGTCAAAAAAATGGAAGCCGCAGATCAGCAACCAGCAGACTGGGTTTATGAGATGATCGAGGCTGGCCATGGCAGCTTTTACAAAGTAGAGAATGGGACAAGACAATACTATGATATCCCATCAAAGTCATACAAAGATATTCCAGGACAGCAGGAATTTATCTTGCTAGACACCTTGAAGGCTGGAAATAAAAAAGTATGGGAAAATTCAGGTTCTACCATTTATGATATGGGGGATGGAGTACTTGGCCTAGAATTCCATACAAAAATGAATTCCCTGGGAGCTGAGGTAGTTGAAGGAATCAACACGGCCATTTCGATGGCAGAAAAAGAATATAAGGGATTGGTCATCGGAAATGAAGGAGCCAATTTCTCGGCAGGAGCCAATTTGGCCATGATCTTTATGTACGCTGGAGACCAGGACTTTGATGAAATCAACCTCATGATCGCCCAATTCCAAAAGACCATGATGCGAGTACGCTACAGTTCAATCCCTGTAGTGGTTGCTCCACATAATATGGCTTTGGGGGGTGGCTGTGAAATGTCCCTTCATGCGGACGCAGTGCAGGCACATGCTGAATTGTACATGGGCTTGGTGGAATTTGGAGTAGGTGTGATTCCTGGCGGTGGTGGCACCAAGGAGATGACCTTGCGATTCTCCAACAGCATCCATAATGGAGATGTTGAGCTGAACAGATTGCAGGAAGTCTTTATGAATATCGCGACAGCCAAAGTTTCTACTTCAGCGGAGGAAGCAAGAGGACTCGGGTATTTGCAAGACAAAGATGGTATTACGCTGAATAGAAAAAGACAATTGGCTGAAGCTAAGGCTAAGGTGACAGAGCTCTACGATGAAGGATATACCCAACCCTTGCAGCAAAGCAATATCAAGGTATTGGGTAAAACTTCACTGGCCTATTTCGAAGCAGGAATTACGGGAATGCTCTACGGATCCTATATCTCTGACCATGATGCCAAGATTGCAAGAAAGCTAGCTTGGGTAATGAGTGGTGGAGACCTATCACAAGAAACAGAAGTTAGTGAACAGTATTTATTGGACTTGGAAAGAGAGGCCTTCCTCAGCCTTACCGGGGAGCAAAAGACATTGGAAAGAATCCATAGCATTTTGTTTAAAGGTAAACCACTTAGGAATTAGCAAGCAGTATCAAGTCGCTAGTATCATGAATAGCTAGAATAAAGAGCCAAGAAGAAAGAAGAATGACATGATTATTTTTTAACTCAAAAAAATTATTGATATGCACAATTTTAGAAATCTCATTGCTTGGCAAAAGTCGGTGGATTTGGCTGTAAAAGTTTACTTCACCACGAAGGAATTTCCTAACGAGGAAAAGTATGGAATAGTGTCTCAAATGAGAAGGGCCAGTGTTTCGGTGCCCTCTAATATTGCAGAGGGTAGTGCCAAATCATCCAAGAAAGTCTTTTGCAATTCCTTGGAGACAAGTTTAGGGGAGAGTTATGAGCTTGAAACGCAACTAGAAATAAGTAAAAGAGTTGGATTAATATCAGAGAAAGATGCTGAGTTACTTGAAAATGATCTGGTAGAAATTCAGAGAATGATCAATGGGCTCAAGTCGAAGATAGCATCCCAATCTTGATTCTTTCATCTTGATTCTTTGTTCTTTAAAAACAAATGAAATTTTAAAACAAAACAACATGGAAGCTTATATAGTAAACGGATATAGAACAGCAGTGGGAAAGGCCAAGAAAGGTGGTTTCCGCTTTTATAGGCCGGATGATCTGGCCACGGATGTGATCAAACATTTATTGGCCCAGACACCGGGACTGGAACCAAGTAGGGTAGAGGACCTGATCGTAGGAAATGCAGTACCTGAAGCAGAACAGGGCATGCAAATGGGAAGGATGATTTCCCTGATGGCTTTGGGAAAGGTGGTGCCTGGTTTCATCATCAACCGCTATTGTGGATCAGGCCTGGAGGCGATTGCCCTGGCTACTGCCAAAATCAAATCTGGAATGGCAGATTGCATCATTGCAGGTGGAACAGAGTCCATGTCCATGGTGCCTATGATGGGCTATAAAACTTCCCTTAACTGGAAAATTGCCCAGGAACAGCCGGATTATTATCTCAGTATGGGCTTAACAGCAGAAGAGCTGGCCAAAGACTATGATATCTCTCGGGAAGATTCAGATCAATTTGCAGTAAGCTCACATGAAAGGGCCATTAGTGCGATTAAGGAGGGGAGATTTAAAGATGAAATTGTCCCTATACAAGTGGAAGAAACCTATGTCGATGAATCCGGCAAAAGGAAAAAAAGAACCTATACGGTAGATACTGATGAAGGGCCAAGGCCTGGAACCAATATGGATGTATTGTCCAAACTGAAACCTGCTTTTAAACAGGGAGGGCAGGTGACAGCCGGAAACTCCTCGCAAACATCTGATGGGGCATCCTTTGCCTTGGTGATGTCAGAAAGGATGGTTAAAGAATTGAATTTGGAACCTGTGGCCAGATTGGCAAGCTATTCAGTAGCAGGGGTGGACCCCAGAATCATGGGCATTGGACCGAAGGAGGCAGTACCAAAAGCGCTTAAGCAGGCAGGGCTTAGCTTGAATGATATCAGTTTGGTGGAGCTAAACGAAGCCTTTGCAGCACAGGCTTTGGCAGTAATCCGCTCTCTGGATATGGATCCCGAGATGGTTAATGTAAATGGAGGAGCTGTTGCGCTGGGACACCCTCTAGGATGTACAGGAGCCAAGTTAACCGTCCAGATGATCAATGAACTTCGCAGAAGAAAACAAAAATACGGCATGGTCACTGCCTGCGTAGGAGGCGGCCAAGGCGTAGCAGGAGTGGTTGAATTGTTGAAATAGACACTAGACTTGAGACAATAGATTTGAGATTAAATTTTCAAAGTTGATACATTATTTTTTAACAAAAACAATTGTGTTATGCATAACTATAAAGAGTTTAAAGTATGGCAAAGGTCAATTAAATTGACAGTAGAGATTTATAGGGTTTCTAGATTTTTTCCTTCCGAAGAAAAGTTTGGTTTAACATCTCAAATTAGAAGATGTGCTATTTCAGTCCCTTCCAATATATCAGAGGGGGCTGGTAGAAAAAGTGATAGGGAGTTTGCTCAATTTTTAGCTGTTTCGCACGGATCTATTTGTGAGTTAGAAACGCAACTAATTGTAGCAAAGGAACTCGAATTTATTGAAAAAAATGATTTTGATACACTTTCAGAAGAAATCAATGAACTGCAAAAGATGCTTTATACACTGATTCTCAAATTTGAAGGCTAGTTTAAGTCTAGTGTCTAAAGTCTTATATCTAAAATCTAAAATAACATGGAAACAACAAAGAAAAATACCATCAACGGCGGGGAGTTTTTGATTAGGGAAACGGAAGCCAAGGACATATTTATTCCTGCGGAATTTTCAGAGGAGCAGCGCATGATGGCGCAGGCTTGCCAGGATTTTATCGATACGGAGATCTTAAGCAAGGTAGAAGAGATCGACAGTATGAAAGATCCTGAATTGGTACCGGGCATTCTTAAAAAGGCCGGTGAATTGGGCTTGCTGGGCATTTCTGTTCCGGAAGCTTACCAAGGATTGGGTATGAGTTTCAATACTTCCATGTTGATAGCAGATATAATGGGTGCTGCAGGATCATTTTCTACCACTTATGGGGCACATACGGGTATCGGTACTTTGCCGATCCTATTTTATGGCACCGAGGAACAAAAGGAAAAATACCTGCCCAAGTTGGCCACTGGTGAATGGGCGGCTTGTTACTGTTTGACAGAGCCAGATGCTGGATCGGATGCCAATAGTGGAAAGACCAAAGCTACCCTCACCGAAGATGGCAAGCATTATTTGCTCAATGGGCAAAAGATGTGGATCTCCAATGGAGGATTTGCCGACCTGTTTATCGTCTTTGCCAAAATAGAGGATGATAAGAATCTTACAGCTTTTATCATTGAAAAAGATTTTGGTGGAATTACCATGAACGAGGAGGAGAAAAAGATGGGAATCAAGGGGTCTTCTACCCGTCAAGTATTTTTCAATGATTGCAAGGTGCCTGTTGAAAATATGCTTTCCGAGCGACAAAACGGATTTAAGATCGCTGTAAATATCCTGAATATAGGCAGGGTTAAATTGGGAGCAGGTGTTTTGGGTGGTTGCAGGCTAGTGCTAAAAAATGCCCTGACTTACTCTTCCGAAAGAAAGCAATTTGGCGTATCCATCAATACTTTTGGTGCCATAAAAGCAAAATTGGCGGAAATGGCAGCCAAGACCTATGTTAGCGAATCCCTTTCATATCGCTTGGGACAGAATATTGAAGACCGTATTGATGCCTTGATTGCTGAGGGAATGGATGTCAATAAAGCCAAATTGAAAGGAGTCGAGCAGTTTGCTATGGAATGCGCCATTTCCAAAATTCATGGTTCAGAAGTTTTGGATTATGTGGTGGACCAAGGTGTGCAGATTTATGGAGGGATGGGGTATTCAGCGGATGCACCTATGGAACGTGCTTATAGGGATGCTAGGATATCCAGAATATATGAAGGCACCAATGAAATCAACAGGATGTTGATGGTGGGCATGCTTTTGAAGCGGGCCATGAAGGGAGAAATCAATCTTTTTGATCCAGCCAAGGCTGTTTCTGAGGAATTGACTTCTGTGCCATCATTTGCAACTATAGATACTTCGGAGTTATTTGCAGTTGAGAAGGAAGTCCTGAAAAAATTGAAGAAAGTATTTTTGATGATAGGGGGCAAGGCTGCAATGGTTTTGCAGGATAAGATCGAAGAAGAGCAGGAGATCATGATGAACCTAGCAGATATCATGATTGAAATATATGCTGTAGAATCTGCTTTGCTGAGGACAGAGAAGAGAGTTGGCTTGAAAGGGGAAGAGGCATGCAAGCAGCAAATTGCTATGGTGCAAGTTTACTTAACCGAGGCAGTCAATAAGATACAATCAGCAGGCAAAGAAGCCATTGCAGCTTTTACTTCAGGAGATGAGCAAAAAGTGATGTTGATGGGGCTAAAACGCTTCACCAAAATGGAACCGTATAATACCAAGGAGCTAAGAAGGCAAATAGCCGATGATATGATCTCAAAAGGAAAGTACGCTTATTTTGAGTAAAGCATAGAAAGCCTTGAGATTTGAGCTTAGAAATATTGTCCCGCTGTCTTAGACGCGGGACTTTTTTATATTTATTGTTTATGATTAGGCAAGGCAGGTATTCTTCGCCAACTTATTGAGTTAGATCAGGATTTGTGTATCTAGGTTCGATTTCCCTGAACTAAACAATTTTATGATTGTTCTAAATATGCACAAAAAAAGAGTATTGATTAGAGATATAATTACTAAAAATATATAAGTAACTGATATGCAAAATTTTGAGTTTAAAAACCCCACAAAAATTATTTTTGGAAAAGGGCAAATGCAAAAGCTTGCTGAGGAAATTCCTTCTGGAGCGAAGATATTGATGACCTATGGAGGTGGTAGTATTAAGAAGAATGGAATTTACAAATCAGTAAAAGAAACCTTAAAGGATTATGAGCTAATCGAGTTTGGTGGAATTCCAGCCAATCCAGAATATGCTGGTCTGTTGGAGGCTTTGGAGATAATTAAAAAAGAAAATATTACCTATATGCTGGCTGTAGGAGGTGGATCGGTAATCGATGCTACCAAATTTCTTTCTTCAGCCGCCCTTTATGAAGGAGAGGAACCATGGGATATTTTGGCCAAGAAAATCAGGACAGAAAAAGGCTTGCCCTTTGGGACGGTTTTAACTATTCCTGCAACTGGTTCCGAGTCCAATTCGGGTTCCGTTATTTCCAATAAAGCCACCAAAGAGAAATTAAGTATGGGCGGGCCAGCCTTATTTCCGCAGTTTTCAATTTTGGATCCAACGGTCGTAAAATCCCTGCCAGAAAGGCAAATTGCCAATGGCCTTGCCGATGCATTTACTCATGTATTGGAACAATATATGACCTATCCAGCCGGCGGATTTTTACAGGATCGTTTTGCAGAAGGAATTTTACAAACCTTGATTGAAGTAGCCCCTAAAGTACTGGAAGATCCATCTGATTATGAGGCTGCTTCCAATTTTATGTGGTGCTGTAATTTGGCTTTGAATGGTTTGATCCAAAAAGGAGTACCCACTGACTGGGCCATTCACGCTATGGGACATGAGTTGACAGCCCTTTATGGGATTGATCATGCCAGAACTTTGGCTATCCTTACCTCCAGTCATTACCAGTACAATTTTGAAAAGAAAAAGGCAAAGCTTGCCCAGTATGCAGAAAGAGTTTGGGGAGTCGTCCAAGGAAGTGAAGAGGAAAAAGCTAAAGCAGGAATTCAGAAAACAGATGAGTTTTTCCATTCCTTAGGAATTGAAACTAAGCTTTCTGCTTATATAGATGATTATGATAAAACTGCCCAAGAAATTGCGGCGAGGTTTACTGATCGAGGTTGGCTTGGACTTGGAGAACATAAGGATATTTCACCGGAGGATGTTAAGAAAATTGTAGAGTCGGCTTACTAGCAAAATGGAGACGAAACAATGGTTATTTACCCTGAATAGATTTATTTCTATTCAGGGTATTTTTTTATACTTACTTTTTGTGATTCTATGTAATTAGGATTGAATTTGCTAAATTATTTGACTGAAAAGAGAATAATTGAATGGATAGTTCATTTATTTAAGCCTAAAATACCTGCTATTATACCCACCTTATTTACAAACATTAGTGTCATGAACAGAAAAGAATTTTTGATACAATCGGGCATATTAGGATCTTCCATGCTATTATTTAGTGGATTTACTATTCTTAATAGGGAAGGAAAACCTAGTTTAAAACCTTTGGATATTTCAGCTCCCTTGGATGGTGAAGATCTTTTTAGTTATATCAATAGAAAATCGGGAAAGTATAATTTAGACCTTCACAGGCAATTGCTTGGCTCGGCCAATGAGTTCAAAGAAGGTGACCAAACCTTGGGCATAGCTGCCAAAGATCAAGTTTCCCGTGATCATGCCAGAACCTTATTGGCTAATACTAAACTGGGAGAAATCAATAAGCATGTAATTTATCAAGATGATCAGTTTGATCTGATTATGGATACCACTGATTCAGTAAAGAGAAGTGAGCTGGATAATTGGACGATGGCTGAGCTCAAGGATTTTTTGTTGGAGAATGATGAAAGGGCAATAAAAGAGATCATGCCAGGGCTAAGCAGCGATGTGATTGGCAGTGTGGCTAAACTCATGAGCAATGGAGAATTGATCCAGGTTAGCCAAAAAGTTTTCAATCCATTGCCCAATAGTAAAATTGGCAGTAAAGGATATATGAGTGCAAGGGTCCAGCCCAATTCACCCACCGATAATCCGGAAGATATCATCTGGCAGGTCTTTGATGCATGGTCTTATGGAGTGGGGGATTTGGTATTGGGAACGAACCCCGTTTCCTCTGAGGTGGAATCTGTGGCAAAAATAGAGGCAGCGCTTTTTGATATTTTGACCACCTTTGGCTTGGAAAGTACCATGCCCAATTGTGTGCTTTCACATATAGATGTGCAAGCTGCAGTAGAAGATAAACAGCCTGGAACTACTGGAATCTGGTTTCAGAGTTTGGCAGGAACCGTGAATGCCAATAAGACCTTTGATGTGAGCATAGATAAAATGATGGACCATCTGGCCAAGCGTGATGGGCAATATGGACTTTATGCTGAGACTGGTCAAGGGGCAGATTTTACCAATGGACATGGTGAAGGTTTTGATATGGTCTTGCATGAATCCAGGAAGTATGGATTTATTCGGGCCTTAAAGGCAAAAATGGAGGAAGGAAAAACCAAAGATCAAATTCCTTGGGTACATGTAAATGATGTGGCCGGTTTTATTGGTCCTGAAGTTTTTAAAACCAAGGAACAGCTAGTAAGATGCTGTTTGGAGGATACCTTGATGGGCAAATTACATGGCCTGTGTATCGGACTGGATGTTTGCTCGACTTTGCATATGGATGTGAACTTGGATGATTTGGATTGGTGTATAGAGCATATCATGCCTGCCAACCCTGCTTATTTGATGGCTTTGCCAACCAAAAATGACCCAATGCTCAGCTACTTGACCACTGGCTTTAACAATCATGTCAAAGTCCGAGAGCAATTTGGCTATAAAGTCAATGATGCCATGTGGGATTTCTTTAAAAGAATAGGTGTCATTGGAAGTGACAATAAACCTACTGTTCACTTTGGTGACCCTACTTGGGTATATTATCAATATTGCTTGGCAAAGGGAGATCTAAGAAGTCGCGAAGAAATCTTTGCTGATGGCAAGCGAAAAATTGTGGCCATTCGAGAAAGAGGAGTGCCTATTGCTGAAGGCTATGGAGAGAATATATGGGACTTGGAACCACAGTTGTCCAAACAGGTGGATGAACTATATGAGGATGCAAAGGTAAGTTTATGGACAGAGATGCCAGAGAGTTTCGTCAAGGGAATTCCGTCTGCAGTGCCTATCCTTACCCAATCTTTAGATAGAAAAGACTATGTCTATCATCCAGAATCAGGTGAGCAGCTAAGCAAGGAAGCAATAAAAAGCCTAAGAAAAGTAAAATCAAATTGGAAGGGAAAGGCTCCTAATGTTCAGCTGGTGATATCGGATGGTCTCAATGCAAGGGCTTTAATGGACGAAGGACATTTAGAGACATTCTTGGGAATGTTAAAAAGTACTTTGGAGCGTGAGGGATATAGTATTTCAGATGAAAATATTGTCATCCGTCATGGCCGGGTTCGCGCAGGTTATGCTTGTGGTGAATTATTGTTTGGAGATGATAACGAACCGAATTCCTGTAAAAGCATCCTGCATATAATCGGAGAAAGACCTGGATCTGGCCACCATAATTTTTCAGTTTATCTTACAACTGCTCCATCTGGAGTCTGGTATAATAAAGGGGAGGTGGACCATAATATTTCAAGGGTGGTTTCAGGAATATCGGACTCTGCTCTGGTTCCTGAGAGAGCAGCGAAGGAAGCGGTGAGCATTCTTGGCCAGTTATTTTCAAAATGGTCTTGATTGCTGAATAGGCTTTTATTGATCAAGTCCGCGACGGGTGCCTATAGAATAAAAAGAAACATCCTTTATAAAGCTTGTAATGAATACAAATGTTTTTTTTCCTCGAACACTTAATTTCAGCTTCTTACTAAATATTAAATAGCGCCAATTAAGGCTTGCAGTAGATTTTCGCAATTTGGGCAAGAAGAAATATTTTAAACCAATGATGTAAGAAAGGAAAAAAGCCCTGTAACATTCTCATAGTTGCAGGGCTTTTTTATGTTCGGAAGGAACCTTATTTTCCCAAAATATCCATGCTGGCTACATAAAAATTGCGGTCCACTTTTAGGCTTATTTGCGTGGATGTAAGTTGAAGGGATTTCCATTCGGTTGTTGGTTTTAACCATTTTTCCTTGCCATCAATCCAGATTTTAACAGGCATATTAAAACCATCGACTGTATTTTCCCAGCGGTAAGCCAAAGTGCCATCTTTAACTGTATAGCTGAATACAGGGATTTTTGTATCTCTCAAGTATTGGTCAAAAACGGTACTTAGGTCAATGCTGACATTTTCGCTAATATAGCTCTCCACCTGACTGCTGGTAACCGTACTATGATAGAATTTCTCATTAAGCCCTCTTAGTATTCCTCGCCATTTTTCATCGTCATTAACGATTTGGCGGATAGTGTGTAATAGGTTGGCCCCTTTATAGTACATATCCCCTGATCCTTCATAGTTAACCCCATATTTTCCGATAATAGGTCGATCATTATTGATGGCCATGCGTGTTCCTAAAACATAATCACTGGCAGCTTCTGTACCATAGAAGTAATCCAAAAACAGACTTTCGGAGTAAGCGGTGAAGCCTTCATGCACCCACATATCAGCCACATCCCTATTGGTGATATTATTGGCAAACCATTCATGACCGGATTCATGAATAATAATAAAGTCAAACTTCAAGCCCCAGCCAGTACCACTTAGATCACGGCCCAAATAGCCATTTTCATAGCCATTTCCATAGGTTACTGAGCTTTGGTGCTCCATTCCCAAGTAAGGGGCTTCCACTAGTTTATACCCATCTTCATAAAAGGGATACGGGCCAAACCAGTGTTCGAAGGCTTCCATCATGCGAACAGCATCCTTGAATTGTTTTTTAGCCTTTGCGAGATTTTCACGCAGGACATAATAGTCCATATCCAGTTCACCTTTTTCTCCTTGGTACTTTTCAGAGAAATGAACATAATCACCGATATTGATATTGATGCCGTAATTATTTATTGGGTTTTTGACTTCCCAAGTGTAGGTTTTTGTATTGGCTTTTCTGTTGCGCTCGGTCTTGATCAGGTGACCATTGGAAACATCCATTAGTTTTTCAGGTACTTCTACTCTTATGATGGCGCCATTGTCTGGCTCATCGGCAGGATGGTCTTTATTTGGCCACCAGACGCTGGAGCCTATACCTTGATTGGCATTGGCAATAAATGGCAAGCCATTACTGTCTTTTTGCCAAGTGAGTCCTCCATCCCATGGAGGTCTTACAGCTACTACAGGACTCCCAGAAAAGTGAAAGGTAATTTCATAACTTTCCCCTATGGATTGCTTAGTTTGTAAACTGATATAATGAGCATTACCATCATGTTCTATTTCAAGTTCTTCTCCATTCTGAATGGCTTTGTTCAGCTTCATGGGAGGCTGGAGATCAATTTGAAGTCTTTTTTTCTCTCCTTTGACTTGATAGGTCATGGTATTGGTTCCGGAGATGGATTGTTTCTCAGGATTGACTTTGATATCCAATAAATAATGCTGTAGATCCCACCAGGCCCTTTCTTGGGTAATAGAACCTCTTAAAGTGTCTTGTCTGTTAAATGTTGCATCATGAGGAAAAAGTTGGGCATTTGCAGATAAACTGCAAAGCAGTAAAGCTGCTACAGGCAGCTGTTTCATCCATTTCATATCCATAAAATTGGGTTTCTATTCAACTTATAGCTTACTAAGGTACTTTTTATTGAGCAAAAGAGAGAAAGCAAACCGCTTATTTTTTATATTAGGTACACCTATGCCAGTATGAACCTAAACGCTTTTCTATTATGAAAAAATCAGTTTTTACCCTATTAGTTATGATAGGCTGTATGGCGACTACCTTAGCCCAAACCTTTAGATCCGAAGATATCAATATCGAGTATGAACGGTATGTACTGCCAAATGGATTGCGACTTTTGGTACATGAAGATCATAAGGCCCCTATTGTGGCGGTCAATGTTTGGTACCATGTAGGCTCCAAAAATGAAAAACCCGGAAAGAGTGGCTTTGCCCACTTATTTGAGCACCTGATGTTCAATGGCTCTGAAAATTTTGACGATGATTACTTTCAGGCCATAGAAAGGATAGGCGGGACAGATGTAAATGGAACGACCAATACTGATCGTACCAATTATTTCCAAAATGTGCCTGTAGCGGCTTTGGATCAAGTCCTCTTTTTAGAGTCTGACAGAATGGGACATTTATTGGGCGTTATCGATCAGGAAGTGTTGGATGAGCAAAGGGGAGTGGTGCAGAATGAAAAAAGACAAGGCGAAAATCAACCTTATGGGATGCAGTGGGATTATGTTACCAAAGCCATGTATCCTAAAGGACATCCATATTCTTGGACGGTCATTGGAGAAATGGAAGATTTAAATGCGGCCACCGTTGATGATGTGCATGAATGGTTCAAATCCTACTATGGTGCTGCCAATGCTGTGATAGCCATCGCAGGTGATATTGATCCGGATGATGTTTATCAAAGGGTGTTGAAATACTTTGGTGATATCCCAGCCGGTCAAACGGTGGAGCGACAAGAAGTAAATATTCCCGTACATGCCAGGGATTCCTATCAGGTTTATGAAGACCGTGTACCAGAAAGTAGGGTGCTTTTTGCATGGAATACCCCACAGTTTGGGGATAGGGAGGACATTCATTTTGATTTGATTGCGGCCTTACTGAGTAGTGGTAAGAGCAGTAGATTGTACAAAAGGTTGGTTTATGAAGATCAATTGGCCAGTCAGGTTCAAGCTTTCCAAGCCTCTTCAGAAATTGCTAGCCGATTTATCACTTATGCCAATGTAAGGCCGGGTGAGGATGTACAGGGAGTCAGAAAAATCATGATGGAGGAAATAGAAAGGTTGGTGGATGAAGGTCCGACAGAAGCAGAACTTAAGCGTGTAAAGGCAGCTTATTTTGCCAATTTTATTAAAGGAATGGAGCGAATTGGTGGATTTGGAGGGATTTCGGATATTTTGGCTTCCAATGAAACCTATTTTGGAGATGCGTCTTATTACAAAACGGTATTGCAATATGTGGAAGAAGCTACAGTAGCGGATTTAAAGGCGACCGCGCAAGAATGGCTGAATCAGGGTAAGCATGTGTTGGTATGTAATCCTTTTCCTGATTATACAGTTAGTGAGGGCTCAGTGGATCGCTCATCATTGCCTCCTTTGGGAGCGGCAAAAAGCTCTAAGTTTCCTGATTTACAAAAAGCAACGCTTTCCAATGGGATGAAAGTAATTTTAGCACAGCGCAAAGGAGTTCCGACTGTAGCCATGAATTTAATGTTTGACGCCGGATATAAGTCAGATTATTTGTCCAAAGCTGGTACTGCTTCATTGGCCATGAATCTTATGGATGAGGGAACTAAAGATATGGGGACTTTGGAGATCAGTGAAAAACTACAAATGCTTGGTGCCAGCTTAAATACAGGATCTGATACGGATATTTCCTCTGTCAGTATGACGACTTTAAAGCCCACATTGGATGAAAGCTTGGATCTTTTTGCAGATGTAGTGCTTAATCCGGCTTTTGCAGAGAAAGAGTTTGAGCGTTTGAAGCAAGAACAGCTGAATAATATCAAACGTGAAAAATCCCAACCAGTGCCTATGGCCTTACGGGTGATGAACAGATACCTTTATGGAGAAAACCACCCATATAGTAATCCTTATACAGGAACAGGATATGAGAATACCGTTGCTGAATTAAGCAGGGAGGATATGGTGAACTTTTATCAGACTTGGATCAAACCGAATAATGCAACATTGGTGATTACTGGTGATGTGGAAATGGCAGAGCTGAAATCAAAATTGGAAACTGCTTTCAAAAGTTGGAAGAAAGGAGATATACCGAGCATAAGCTTTAAGAAACCTGAAACTAATACCAAAAATACACTGTATTTGATGGACAGGCCAGAATCCCAGCAGTCTGTGATTATTGCTGGAAACTTGATAGATAAATATGGGGACATTTCTGAAATTGCCCGTGAGCAGATGATCAATATTTTGGGCGGTGAATTTACTTCCCGAATCAATATGAATTTGAGAGAAGATAAGCATTGGGCATATGGCGCCTTTGGTTTGGTGATGAATGCAGAGCATGAGCGTCCTTTTTTGGTCTATGCACCAGTGCAAACAGATAAATCAGCCGAATCCATCCAAGAATTGAAGAAGGAATTGACACAATTTATTGGCGATAAACCAGCTACCGAGGAGGAATTGGAAAAAGTTAAAAATAACCAAGTACTGGCCTTACCCGGACAATGGGAAACCAATGCTGCTGTAAACAGCTCATTGTACAATATGGTGAAGTACAATCTTCCTGAGGATTATTATCAAAAGTATGATGCCAATGTAAGAAGCTTGGATCTTACGGATGTGAAGAAAGTCAGTGAGCAAGTTGTACAGCCAGAGAATATCAATTGGTTTGTGGTAGGAGATAAGGAAAAAATCATGGACAAGCTGGAAACTTTAGGTTTTGATCAGATTGTAGAAATCGATACAGATGGCAATCCAGTCAAAAAGGAAATACCTAAGATTCCTCAAGAAGGAGACAAATGATAAGGAATTTGAATTAACTCATAAAGTGTCTGGTCTTATTTTGGATCGGACACTTTATTATTTCTTCCAAAGAACGCCAAGATATTTATTGTAAGCCTACAGTCCTTTTTGCGTTTTTGGTGTCAAATTTGTGTCTTTTGCTGCAATCCTTTTTGGCAATATTTGGGATAGATTTCACGCTTTTTTTCTCCCATAAAAGCCAAATTTGACTGGAACGGGCAATAAAATATAATTTTGGAAAGCCTTTTGGTATCTAGGCTTTCTACATTTTTTATAAGCCCAAGAATACTTTGAACCCTCAGTTGATTTACTATTGAAATTGTATTTATTGGAAGGTTATATTATATTATTTATATGTTTTGTTTAATATAATATATGAAAATTAATAAATATTTCATTTAATATTATATTGATTTTGAAATATATTAAATATGGTTTTATGTTATTTATAAGGAATAATATTTAGTTGTAGTTTTATTTTAAAAACAATATTTTGATGTTTCTACTCGGTAAATATGATGCTGGCTTACTATTAATATGAAAAATGTTATATTTGTGTTTATGGATAGAGAAGAAATTAATTCCGAAATTCACAAAATCGTTGATAAGCTACCTGACGAGATTTTTGAAAATTTAGATGTAGTGACCGATAATCAGGAGAAGAACAAGACAAAACTCCTTCGTTTTTCCCATCGGCTCAATAAGATTTTAAGAGAAGATAAGAAGGTATTCAAAAAGCTTATCAAATAAATCTGTACCTAAGCTATAATTTATATTGCGCTGTAAAATCATATTCAGCCTAATATTAATGCAATTGCTTTTTTATTTGAATGGACATTTTTCCCTTTCCTAAATGGCCATTGGTGGAGGAATACACCTTGGATAAAACCAAATTACCCATAGCTTGTACATAATTGACCAGTGCTCTTCTAAAAAAGATTTCCCTTAGATCCTTCCGGTTTATTTGGCTATTTTTATTATTGGCCTGTTTTGCTTTTTAACCATTACCAAACAAACCAATGAAAAAGAGATTATTGATCATGGCATGGCTGATGACTATACTGCCACAAATGCTAATTGCCCAAGATTCACAGCTGAGTTTAGACCGCATTTATTCAGGAGAATTTGTTCAAAAAGGATTACCAGCCTTACAGTGGGTGGATGATGGAGAGGCCTATGCAGTAGTGGAAATAGGTGCTTCTGGCGATCCTGAAATTGTCAAATATAGAACTGATTCTGGAGAGAAAAGCATAATAGTGGAGTCTTCCAAACTGAAGCCCCAAGGCTCTGATCAATCTATCGGAATAGAAAGTTTTAGCTTTAGTCCTGATAAATCCAAGCTCTTGATTTTTACCAATTCTTCAAGGGTTTGGCGTGTCAATACCAAAGGGGATTTTTGGGTTTTTGATTTGGCGACTAATGAATTGGAGCAATTAGGCGAAGCGTTTCC
Organism: Echinicola marina; assembly: GCF_020463795.1. Lineage (NCBI taxonomy): Bacteria > Pseudomonadati > Bacteroidota > Cytophagia > Cytophagales > Cyclobacteriaceae > Echinicola > Echinicola marina. The sequence continues at coordinate 1,453,364 of NZ_CP080025.1, forward strand.
AGCTTCTTCGCTGATGTTTGCTAAATTCTCCGAAGATCAGACAAAAGTAGCCTATGTGTATGAATTTGACCTTTATGTGGAGGATCTCGAAACCGGTGAAATTACGCAGTTGACCAATTCAGGAGGCAAAGATATCATTAATGGAACCTTTGATTGGGCCTATGAAGAAGAATTTGGGGCTCGTGATGGATTTAGATGGAGCCCATCTGGAGAGCAATTGGCATTTTGGAACTTTGATATTTCCAAGGTGGGGACTTTCTATATGATCAATAATACAGATTCTATTTATTCCAAGCCAATTCCATTACAGTATCCTAAGGTAGGGCAGGATCCTTCCTCGGTGAAAATAGGCGTGGTGGATTTAGTAACAGATGAGCTCCGTTGGGTTCCTATTCCTGGATCCACAGTCCAAAATTATTTGCCCGGCATGCAATGGATAGACGAGCAAACGCTATTGATCCAACAGCTGAACAGACATCAGAATAAGTTGACTGTATGGACGTATGATATAATTGCTGAGGAGCTAAAGGAGATATATAAAGAAGTAGAGGATACTTGGGTGGACATTTATTATCCAGATGTATCTGCAGGAGGTTGGGAAGAAAATGACCTCAAATTGGTGGATGATAATTCAGCCTTTTTGCGCATGACAGAGAATGATGGCTGGAGACATATTTATAAAGTAGCATTAACGACAGGGGAAAAGACTTTGCTTACACCTACTGACTATGATGTAGCCAGCATAGCAGGAATGACCGATAAGGAAATCTATTTTCATGCTTCTCCCGAAAATACTGCTCAGCGTTATTTGTACAAAACCGATTTAAAGGGCAAAGGAAAAAGCAGTAGGTTAACCCCTGAAGCATTCACTGGAATCAATATTTATAATTGCTCTCCAAATGGTGAATATGCTATTTTAAGCCATAGTGAGGCAATGTCCCCAAATACTTATCATTTAATTGCTTTGAAAAAGCATAAAGAGATAAGAACCTTGGAAGGCAATTTGGAATATAAAGAGCAACTTGGGAATTTGGATTTGCCAGAGGTGGAATTTTTCCAAGTGGACATTGATGGTGGAGTACAGATAGATGGCCGAATGATCAAGCCGGTGGATTTCGATCCAAATAAGCAGTACCCAGTGTTATTCCATGTTTATGGAGAGCCATGGGGAGCTGTGGCCACGGATAATTTTGTTGGTCTTTGGAATATCATGTTGGCGCAGCAAGGATATGTGATTATTGACATGGATAATAGGGGGACCCCATGTTTGAAAGGCAGTGAATGGAGAAAGAGCATTTATAGGAAAGTGGGAGTGATCAATGCCGATGATCAGGCCAAGGCAGCCAAAGAAGTTTTTAAGACTTTTGGCTTTATCGACCCTGAAAGGGTGGCTGTTTGGGGTTGGAGCGGTGGTGGTTCCATGACCCAAAATCTACTCTTCAAATATCCCGATATATACCAAACAGGCTTGGCAGTTGCTGGTGTATCTTTCCAGTTAATTTATGATAATATTTACCAAGAGCGTTATATGGGATTGCTCCAAGAAAATCCAGAAGATTTCTTCAATGGTTCACCCATTACTTATGCTAAGGGCTTGGAGGGGAATTTATTATTAGTGCATGGTACCAATGATGATAATGTGCATTATCAAAGCCAGGAACTATTGGTTAACGAATTGATCCGTCAAAACAAGCAATTTACCATGATGGCCTATCCGAACCGTTCTCATGGGATTTACGAAGGAGCTAACACGAGAAGGCATTTGTATACGCTTCTGACCAACTACCTGATGAAGCATACTCCAGTCAATGATTAGTTGACATATATTATTTGGGGCCTCGACGCTGATTGGCAAGACAAAAAGTCAAATTAGTTAGTGTCGGGCCTTATTTTTTTAATACCCAATATATATCCCGACCATCACTGCCACAGCTCCTAAGATCAGCATGACCAAAGTAAGCCTAAAGGCAAATCCCAACCATTTATTAAAAGAGATCCCCGCTACGCTGATAATGGCCATCAGCGCTCCATTGGTTGGGATGATCATATCCATCATGACAGCGCCATATTGGTAGGCCAATATACAGACCTGTCTGGAGATACCGATAAGATCAGAAAGTGGTGCCAAAATGGGCATGGTCATAATGGCCTGGGCTGAATAACTGGGAACTGGAAAATGTAAAAGTGCTTGTGCCCCCATCATAGCAATGGCGGCTACACTTTTAGGCAAATACTGTAATGGTGTAAATAGCGCGTAAATAATAGTGTCGATGATCATGCCTTGTTTGAGAATTAGCGTGATGCTATTGGCCAAACCTATGATAATGGCCGCAAAAGTCATTTCTTTAAATCCTTCAATATAGGCTTCTGCTGTTCCATTGAAGCCCAAACGACCCACAAGACCAGCAATAATTCCCAAAGCAAAAAATTCAGCAGACATTTCATTGAAGCCCCAATCTAATATTAGCAGCCCATAAATAACTATAATAAAGGCCAGGGCAGTAAGCATAAGTATTGCAATATTCCTGGCTTTCATTTTATGCTTTTCTCTGGATTCTTCCTTTAGCTTTTCTACTTTATTATTATTGGCATAACGAATGACCAGGCCTGTCCAAAGTATATAGGCCAAAATAAGTATTATGATCCTGAAAATGCTTCCAGAGAAAAGGGGTAATTCTGCCGTCTTTTGGGCCATGCCGACGGCAAATGGGTTCATGGGGCTAAAGGAGGAACCTACCACAGCCGAACCATAACTTATTCCTATAGCCACGAGGGTATTGTATCCCAGCCGATGGGCGAAAAATAGCAATACTGGAGTCATGGCAATTATTTCTTCCTGAAGGCCATTGAGGGCTCCTCCGGTGGTGAAAAGTAAAGAAATTACTGCCAGTGCACTGGATTCTTTTCCCGTAAGTTTTTCGGTCATATAATGTATGCCATCTCTAAATGCCCCTGTTTTATCCACCACATAAAAAGCTCCGCCCAATAAAAAAATCAGGGCTATTAATTCTGCCCTGCCAATAATACCTTCAGGAATGGATAAGAGGATTTGCCCGACCTTGAGGGGGGCAGCTTCAATTTCATTATAGGAGTCAGGAACTACTGTGACATAATTGAGATCAGGGTTTTCTATCCGTTGATATGCTCCTTTGGGAAGTAAATAGGTCAAAAGACTAACAAAAAGAATAAAGCCCAGCATGATGACAAGGGCATTGGGGAATTTTCTCATATTAAGGAGAATTGGATAGTATAAATTAATAAATAATCCATAAAGTTTAGCATATACAGGGGTACTTACCTTGTATTTGATCATTAGAATCATCCTTGAATAAAGTTAAGATCCGTTTCCACGAAGTTTTTGATTGACGGTGAAGCATTAATTCAGGGAATTCTATAAGTTCGGGATTGATTATTCCAATATTAATTTTTGCACAAAATATGAACCCTATTATTCCCAAATTTGGCGTTGGATTAAGTTTACTGTCTCTGCTTATGGCTTGTGAACCACAAAACTCAGAATTTACACTTGAGGATGGTGTTTCCAAAAACCTTGCTGAAACCAGAAAGGAGCTGATCAGTGAGGTCAAATACACCATGGATTTTGATATTCCTGCTGAGATAAATAAACCAATTCCGGCTGTTTTGGATCTGAGTTTTGCCTTGGGGAAAAAGGAAGATATTTTTCTTGATTTTAGTGCAGCCACCGAAAATCTCAAAAGTATCCAGGTAAATGGAGTCAGTGTGGCAATAATTCATCAACTGGAACATATCCAAATTCCAGCTGAAAACCTGAATAAAGGTGCCAATCAAGTCCATATAGAATTTATCGCTGGAGAAAATTCACTCAATAGGAATGAGGAATATCTCTATTCGCTTTTGGTACCTGATAGGGCAAGATCCCTTTTTCCTTGTTTTGATCAACCGAATATAAAGGCCAGTTATCAGCTGAACATCACCGCTCCTAGGGACTGGAAAGTAATGTGCGGGGCACCAAAGCTTAGCCAAATTGAAAAAGGAAATAGTATCCAGCATCAGTTTGGGGAGACCGATAAAATGAGCACCTACCTATTTTCCTTTGTGGCAGGAAAATTCAATACTGCAAAAGAAAACCCGGGCAGCTTTGACATGGAATTGTTTTACAGGGAGACTGATCCTGAGAAAGTGGAGGGATCTGTTCCTCAGATTTTTGAGCTGCATCAAAAGTCAATAAGTTTCTTAGAGGATTATACGGCCTTTCCCTTTCCTTTCCAGAAGTTGGATTTTGCAGCTATTCCTATATTCCAGTATGGTGGAATGGAACATGTAGGTGCCATTCAGTATAAAGAACCAAGTCTATTTTTGGATGAAACTGCTACGAAGAGCCAAGTTTTGGGAAGGGCAAAACTAATTTCACATGAGGTTGGGCATATGTGGTTTGGGGATTTGGTGACCATGGACTGGTTTGAAGATGTATGGTTGAAAGAGGTATTTGCCAATTTTATGGCTGACAAAATTGTTAATCCTTCTTTTCCTGATATTAACCATGATTTATTGTTTTTGGTGAGTCATTATCCTGCTGCCTACGCTGAAGATAGAACTCAAGGTACCAATCCGATCAAGCAGCCACTGGAAAATTTGAAATACTCGGGAACCCTTTATGGCAATATCATCTATCATAAGGCGCCTATCATGATGCGTCAACTGGAAGCACTTATTGGACAGGAGGATTTTCAGGAAGGGATCAAAGCATATATGGAAACCTTCCAATATGGAAATGCTACCTGGGCAGATTTGGTGGGTATACTGGACAAGAGAACAGCAATAGATCTTGATCAATGGAGTGAAGTTTGGGTAAACCAAAGTGGAAGACCCATTTTTAAGGACAATATCAATTATGATGAACAAGGTTTGATTTCCGATTTTGAGATTAGCCAATATGCAGAAGATGGAAGTGATCATTTTTGGCCCCAGGTCTTTGATATTAGCCTTATTTATAATGATAATGTAAAGGTTTACACCCTGGATATGAGGAACAGTAAGGTGCAATTACAGGAAGCAATTGGAGCCAAAAAGCCTCAAGCTATTGTTTATAATTCAGATGGTTTTGGCTACGGGGTATTTCCTGTTGGTGAGGTTGAGTTGGAGTTCATTCCACAATTAAAGGATGAAGTTAGCAGGGCGCAAGCTTATATCAACAGTTATGAAAATACCCTTAATGGAAATTTAGATCCTGAAGGAGCTGTAACGGTGCGTCTAGAAGGATTAAAGCAGGAGCAGAATGAATTGTTGATTAGAAATATCAGTGGGCAGTGCAGCAATCTTTTTTGGACATATCTTTCCCAAGAAGAGAGAAATGCTGTTCAACCAGCATTGTTAAAGGTACTTTTTAATAGAATGGAGACCGAATTGCCCGCCAATATCAAAAAGACCCTTTTTGGCCTTTATTCTTCAGTAGCTTACAGTAAAGATGCCAAGGAACAGTTGTACAAAATATGGAGTAAGGAAACTGTGATTCCCAACTTGAATCTCAATGAGGATGATTATACAGAATTAGCCATGAAGCTGATACTATTTGAACACCCCAAGACTGAAGAAATCATCAAAATCACCAAAGATGCTATCATCAACCCTGATAAGCTGGAGAGGTTTGAATTTCTTTTATCAGCCTTGTCAGCAGATGAAAATCAAAGAGATGCAAAGGCAGCGGGATTTGCCCAAGCTGTCAATAGGGAAAAAGAAGCCTGGGTAAGTGCAGCATTGTCTTTTATCCACCATCCTTTGAGACAGAACAGTGGAATAAAGCACTTGCGTGCAAGTTTGGATTTACTGGATGAAGTGCAAAGGACCGGGGATATATTCTTTCCAAAGGCCTGGCTGAACAGTACCATAGGCCGTTATAGCTCTCCAGAAGCTCATAGGATTCTAAATGAATTTCTCGATGATAATCCAGATTTAAATCCAGTGTTGTGGAAAAAGTTAATGCAGGCATCAGATGATTTAGTCAGAGTAAATAGCTAGTAGGCAACTACCAGCTAAGCACCAATTGATTTCAAGGCATGTTTTATTTTCATTGTTATGATAAGATTATTTTTGATATTCTTGGGACAGCAATCTGATGTCCGATCAAAAATGATTTTATCTTTGGAAGACATCTTGTTTAAATAGTCTAAAAAACTGCTTTCATGAAACAGGCCCATTATTATATCGACAGAAGGAAGTTTTTAAAGCTTTCAAGTGCCTTTACAGGTGGTATGTTTTTATCTTCTTTCAACCTGATTGGAAAGGGGAAGACCATCAGAGTAGGCTTGGTGACGGATTCCCACTATGCGGATGCAGAGGCAAAAGGCACGAGATACTACAGGGAGTCGCTGGATAAAATGAGAGAATTTGTAGAAGTGATGAATGATGAAAAAGTGGATTTTGTCATGCATCTGGGGGACTTTAAAGATCAGGATGTAAATCAGCGAGAGGAAGATACGCTTAAATTTTTACAGGATATTGAATCTGTCTATGCCCAATTTAAAGGGCCTCGATACCATTGCTTGGGCAATCATGATGTGGACAGTATTCGCAAAGAGCAGTTTCTGTCCAATACAGAAAACACAGGGATTGCTAAGGATAAGAGCTATTATTCTTTTGATCAGAAAGGGATGCATTTTATTGTTTTGGATGCCAATTACCATGAGGATGGCCGTGACCATTTTTATAAAGACGGTGTTGATTGGACCAATACCAATATCCCTGAGACTGAATTAGAATGGCTAAAGGCAGATCTTGAAAGTAATTCCTTGCCTACCGTCGTATTTTGCCACCATCCACTTTTTGAATATTTTCATGGAAAAAGCCAGATGCATGTCAATAATTATGAGCGAGTGAAAGCTATTTTGGAGGAATCTGGAAAGGTGATGGCAGTTTTTCAAGGACATGTGCATGAAGAACGTTTTGAGTGTCAAAAAGGAATTCATTACGTAACTCAATTGGCTATGGTGGATGGGAGCGGACTAAAGAATAGTAGCTTTTCCATTTTGGAAATAGACAAAAAGGGAATCAATCTGCTTGGTTTCAAAAAAGCCAGTGGTCATAAGATGAAAAGGGCAAAGCACTCGAAAAACTAATAGACATGGGCTAAACTAAATTTCAATATTTGGGGTTCTAGAGGAAGAAAACAAAAAACAGATCAATAAAATGGAAATGAGAAATTGGAACAAACCTCAAGTATATTTTGCCATCTTATTTTTGCTTTGTGGGATACTATCATTTGTTCCGAGCTTTAAGGAAAAACAACTGAGCATTTTGATTGATCACACCAATTATCTGATTAGCTATAATGTACTTTTCTATGCATTAAGTTTTCTTTTTGGAGCTATGGTCTTTTTGACTTGGATGGTTTCAATACTCCGAAACAAGCATGCCAATCGTTTATAATAGCTTTATCATAGGGCTTTAGCTGATTTTATTTAAATTGGTTGTCAAACATTAATTTGACCAAAATAACCTTATGAGAAACTATCTTAGCTATCTGCTTTTTGGTACAGTACTTTTATTATTTCCGAATAAACTTTTTTCACAGTCCCCAGGAAAACCAAATGTAATATTAATCATCACGGATGATCAAGGATATGGTGACCTTGGTATTACAGGCAATCCTTATGTGAAGACCCCAAATATTGATCAGCTGGCAAGGGAGAGCATTCGCTTTAACCAATTTTATGTTTCCCCGGTTTGTGCGCCTACAAGGTCCAGTTTGATGACGGGACGTTATTCCCTTCGTACAGGAATTAGGGATACTTATAATGGAGGTGCCATTATGGCCTCGGAGGAAATCACCTTGGCAGAAATGCTCAAAGATGCTGGCTACCAAACAGGGGCTTTTGGAAAGTGGCATTTAGGTGACAACCATCCATCGCGACCAAATGATCAGGGTTTTGATGAATCTTTGATCCATTTGTCTGGAGGCATGGGACAGGTAGGGGATTTTACCACTTACTTTAAAGGAGACAGCAGTTATTTTGATCCGGTTCTTTGGCATAATGGTCAGAAGGAAGCCTACGAGGGCTATTGTTCGGATATTTTTGCCGGGGAGGCCATAAAGTTTATTGAAGATAATTCCCATCAGCCTTTTTTCTGCTATTTGGCCTTCAATGCTCCACATACTCCCTTGCAAGTGCCTGAAGAGTATTACGAAAAGTATAGGGATATTGACCCCTCTGTTGGATTTGATGAAGAAAAAAAGCCCTACCGGGATATGAGTGAGAAGGATAAGGAGGATGCCCGTAAGGTTTATGCAATGGTGAACAATATCGATGATAATTTGGGGCGATTATTCAGAAAATTGAAGGAATTGGGCATAGAGAAAAATACTATTTTGGTCTTTATGACAGATAATGGCCCACAGCAAATGCGCTATTTGGCTGGCATGCGTGGAAAAAAGGGTGATGTTTATAGAGGGGGTGTTAGGGTGCCTTTTTACCTGAAATATCCAGCAGCCTTCGATGGGGATATGGACATTGAAACTAGCGCTATGCATATGGATGTGTTGCCCACTTTAGCAGACTTATGTCAGGCAGACTTGCCAACAGATCGTGTAATTGACGGCAAAAGTTTATTGCCGCTGATGCAGGGAGAAAAGGTGGCTTGGGAGGAAAGGCCCCTGTTTTTTTATTGGACCAGAAGGTATCCTGAGCTTTATCAAAATATGGCTTTGCAGCAAGGGGATTATAGATTGGTGGCCCATGCCAGTTATGATTCAAATTGGCAGGATTTTGAGCTTTTCGATATGGGAGAAGATCCCTATGAGCGTCATAATATTAATGAGGAAAACCCTGCGGTGGCCCAAAATATGAAAAAGCAATTGGAGGCTATTTATAAGGAATTGATTCAATCGGAGCATATCAAAAACCAACCTTTTATCTCTGTAGGTAATGAGCAAGAAAACCCTGTGGTGCTTAACAGGAATGATGCTGGAGGAGAACGTGGCATATGGAATCAAGAGGAGGTTTATGGCAAATGGAGGGTAAAAGTGGAAAAAGGAAGATATAGCATACGATATAAATTTATTAAACCTATTCCTGCTGGTGGAAGGATGGTGCTGGAAGCAGGAGCTCAAGTATTTCAATCCAAGAATTCAGAGGAGACTGATATGATTGTAATGGATAATGTGAATTTGGATAAAATGGAGGGGGATTTGATACCTTTTTATGCTGTAAAAGGAAAAAATATCATGCCTTTTTGGGTGGAAATAGAAAAACTGGAGTATTAATCATATGACAGAAAAAGAAAAAATGCTTGCGGGACAGATTTATAATACTTTGGATCCCGAACTTCTGGAACGTTATCATAAAGCTCGAAAGCTTATCAAAGACTATAACTTGTTGGATTCGGAGGATATGGAAAAAAGGGAAGCAATTTTAAATGAGCTTTTGGGAGAGAAGGGAGAAAAGGTATGGATAGAAGCACCTTTTTTCTGTGATTATGGTGAGCACATTAGCATTGGTGAAAATACCTTTGTGAATATGAATTGTACATTCTTGGATGACAATATAATTCGTATTGGTAAGAATGGATTGATTGCACCGGGAGTTCAAATTTATACTGCTTCACATCCCTTAAGGGCTTCAGAAAGAATCAGAAAGCCAGAAGAACATGCTCCAGGAGCGCCCATTTATAAGACATTTTCAAAGCCTGTGAGCATAGGTGATAATGTTTGGATTGGTGGAAATGTATGTATTATGCCAGGTGTGACAATTGGAGATAATGTAACCATTGGCGCTGGATCTGTAGTGACCAAAGATATACCGGACAACGTTCTGGCTTTTGGGAATCCATGCCGTGTTATAAAAACGATAGAATAGTAATGGCAAAAAGCTTTCATATATTGAATGGTGATGCCCTAAGGGAGAAATTTCCAAGCTCCTTGATAGGTGAGATCATCGTATTTAGGGAATGCCTAGTAGATGGTGATATTAATGGTGATTCCGATCAGGAATTTTACCAAAGCCGAGCTCAGTTTATAAGCAAAGCATATGGGGATGTTAAGCCGGAAAGGTATTTTGAAATTACAGTGTCGGAGTTGGAAAAAATCAAGCAAATCCCTCAAGAATCCAGCGTGTATTTGTGGTTTGAGGATGACCTTTTCTGTCAGGTTAATTGCTGGTATGTATTGCATCAGTTGAGTAATCAGCATCATTCAGGCGAGGTGATTTTGGTGAGACCATTTACCCGTTTGGAATATGGTTTTGGGGGATTGGATATGCAGGGCTTGAAGGAGGCGTTTGAAAGGGGAAAATTCCTATCAAATGAGGAGTTTTTGGTCTTAAGTAAGATGTGGAAAGCTTATCTGTCGAAAAATGACAATGAACTGTATGATTTAGTAAATGAACTACCTGATTTTTTCTCTTATTTGCTTGAGGCAGTGAAAGCTGAAGTTGCCAGGAGACCTTCTAACGGTGATTTTGGAAGGCCTGAACAAAGTATAATTAATATCATTGAGGAGCTTCAAACCGATGAGTTTGCTCCTGTATTTAGGGAATTTTGTAAGCGTGAAAGCATCTATGGTTTTGGGGATTTACAGGTCAAGAATTTGCTGGAGAAGGTGAAAAATTCAAAGTGATTTTCAGTGGGTTTCTGAAGAGAAAATCTTGCAATTAATTCTTAAAATAAGCTCTTAATTGTATATTGATTAGGTAAGCATTTTTTAGAATCTTGTTTTATTTATCATTTTATTAAACCCATCTACCTAATGAAAAGAATCAAAAAATTCGGCGTCCTTCAAACAGCCAAAGTAGCGGCCTTACTTTATACAATAGTATCAGCAATTTTCATTATACCTTTTGGATTTATAGCGGTGATTTTCTCTTCTGTAGATTATCCGTTTTCTGCACTGGGAGGAGGAGGGATTTTGATATTTTTCCTTCCCTTATTATATGGCATTATGGGATTTATAACTGTTGCTATTGGATGTTCGATCTACAATCTCATATCAGATAAAACTGGGGGGATAGAAGTGGAGGTGGAGGATGGTCCAAGCCCTTTTGCCGGTCCACAAAATTATCAGCAAGGTTAGGAATAATCGAGACCTTTCGAGAATTAGATATACCATATTTTAAGCAGTTTGCAAACCATGAGCCTAATAGCCTTAAAAACTTTTGATAATTCGGTTGAAGCAAATCTTTTAAAAACCAAATTGGAAAGTGAAGGGATTCAAACATTCTTGATGGATGAGAATATGGTTACCCTCAATCCTTTGCTTAGCATTTCAGTTGGAGGGATCAAGTTGATGGTTCCGGAAGAATTGCTGGAAAAAGCAGTCGGCATATTGAATAAATATAATCAGGCGCCCATTTACGATGACAAGGGTAATATAGTAAAATGTCCCCATTGCGAGTCCAGCAATATAGTTTCAGAAACAAGTTCTTTTAAAGATGGAAAGGGAATTTTGGCCTTAATGCTTTCTGCAATCTTTTTTGTTTTGCCTTTATATGTTAGGCGATATCACAGATGTTTGGATTGTAATCAAGTGTTTGATAAACATAAATAAGCGGTTTTTTTTCGATTATATATAGTTTTATGTATTTTTAATAGAATATTAGGTATTTAATCCTATTATGTTCTAAAATTTCAAAGCATGACCAAAGAGCAACAGCTTGCTTATTGTAAATCTTGTTCCCTTCGTAAAATGGATGGAGAAAAGGGATTGGTCTGTTCTTTGACTTCTGAAAAGGCTGATTTCATTCATGAATGCCCTGATTATAAATACGATCCAAGTGTAGATCTGCAGCTAGATCATGTGCAGGAACGCGAGTGGATGGATTTGAAGAAAATACTTTACGCAGATAATTTTGAAAGACTGCGTTTGGAGCAAAACCTTCCATTGGCCATTTTTGGTGGATTTATGATAGGGATAATGGGCGCAATTATTTGGGCAACCATTACCTTGATGGCCGATTATAGGGTAGGATTTATGAGTATTGCCCTTGGGGCTTTAATAGGCTTTTCCATACGTTATTTCGGAAAGGGTATAGATAAGGTCTTTGGGGTTTTGGGCGCAGTCATTGCTGTATTCTGCTGCCTTTTTGGAAATTTCTTGGTGTCAATGGGATATATAGCCAATGCGGAGGATCTTGAATATATGGAAGCCCTTTTTCTTTTTGATTATAATTATATCATTCAATTAATAGCAGATTCCTCTAATTATTGGGATTTGGTTTTTTATATTATAGCTGCGATTGTTGGGTATAGGTTGGCTTTTAGGAATTTCACTAAAAGGGAAATAGCAGAAATGAGTTAGTTTTAAATATATGAATAGGATAAATAATTTATTTTACATTTTCATATTTCTATTCTCTTCCTGTAAATATTCAAGTGATGTAGGAGATAGTTTTGATTATACTGGTTTTTGGGATTGCGGTAGTTATATTATTTTGATCACGGATTCTCTTACAATTCACCCTTTTACTGATGCACCAGGATTCTTTCAATATCAAATAGAAGAAGATACTTTCGAAGTTATAGATCCAGATACTTCTTGGAATAATTCTGACTTCAAGGGAAAAATATCAATAATTGATTCCATTACTTTTAGTTTGGAAAGAGATAAAGAAAGATTAATTTATAAAAAACTTAGCTCAGATAGTCCATTTAAGAAATTCAATAGACTTTTTTTCGAAACGGGATATTGTGATGGTAAATGGCCAGTTTTTAGGATGACATTAATGCAGGATGGGAAACTATTTTATGAGGGAATTGCCAATACAAAATTAAAGGGGAATAAAGAATTATTAATTTCTGAAGACTTATTAAACCAATTAAATCAATTTCTAAATCTTATTAATATTGATAATTATCCTGATGATAAATTATCACCACCTGCGGGAAATCCAAGGATAAATATGTTAATAGAGTATGATGATCACATTATAAGTATTGATGATGGTCTCTTTGAAGATAAATATTATAATATTTTGAAATATTTTTTCAGATTCGAAACATTGATTTCTTCTTATAATGAACCATGAAGAGATTGGTTATCAGAAGACTTTTGGCTGGAATGATAGACTATGGTTGCATAATGGTTTATGCCCTGATATTACTGGCTATTTTTAGTGGAGTTTATTTTGTGCTTCAAGTTAACCCTGCCACCATTCATCCATTATTTGCCCAATCTATTGGCTTTTTGACCTTAACCTTGCCCGTTTTCATCTATTTCTATCGAACTGAAAATGGAAGATATCATGGTACTCTTGGAAAAAGAGCCTTAAAGATTAAGGTAGTTGGTGGGAATATTTGGCTTAGAAATGTGCTGAAATTATTGCCTTGGGAGCTTGGGCATGCAGGTGTCCATTGGATGATTTTCTTTGCTAACAGAGAGGAAGAACCCTCACTATGGCTTTGGATATTATTAATTTTTCCACAGCTGCTTACCTTAAGCTATTGGATAAGTATTTTACTAAGTAAGGGAAGAAGGAGTATTTACGATCAGCTGTCGAAATGTCGAATAAAAGTGACAATATAGTTCATTTTCAATTTGGTAGCCTTTCAATGGCATAGTAATTATTCCTACATTAATAATTGCTTATATTTCTGTATGTCAAACCTATAAAGTACACTGGTATGCCAATTAGATTCAGCTTTTTAATATTGTTTTTGGGCTTAATGTCTTGTTCAGGTCCTTTTGATCATGATGTCATTATCCGAAATGGGCAAATTATCGATGGAAGCGGAAAACCTGCCTTTCTTGCTGATATTGCTATTAATGCAGATACTATTTCGGTTATTGGAGATCTTAAGGAAAAGAAAGCCCGTACAGAAATTGATGCCAAAGGACTGATAGTCGCGCCCGGCTTCATCAATATGTTAAGTTGGGCTGTGGAGTCCTTGATAGAGGATGGCCGATCCATGAGTGATATCAAACAAGGAGTAACTTTGGAGGTTTTTGGAGAGGGGAGCTCCTGGGGTCCCTTAACTCCTGCTAGCAAGAAGGAAATGAAGGATGATCAGGGCAAAATCAAATATGATATACCATGGAATACTTTGGGGGAATACCTTGAGTTTTTGGAAAATAAAGGTGTTTCAACCAATATAGCTTCTTTTGTAGGTGCTACCACACTCAGGGTGAATACTGTTGGCTATGAAGATCGGGAGCCTAGTAAGGAAGAACTGGATAGCATGAAAATGATGGTGAAGCAAGCCATGGAAGAAGGTGCTATGGGGATAGGTTCCTCCTTGATTTATGCCCCAGCTTTTTATTCAAGCACAGCGGAGTTAATTGCTCTTTGTAAGGTAGCAGCTGAATATGATGGCATGTATATATCGCATTTGCGCAGTGAAGGAAATAGGTTATTGGAAAGTCTGGATGAGTTAATACAAATTGCTGATGAGTCAGGGATAAGGGCCGAGGTTTACCATCTCAAGCAAAGTGGTGCAGAAAACTGGGATAAATTCCAATTGGTAGTCGAAAAGATTGACTCTGCAAGAAAAGCAGGGTTATATATCACCACTGATATGTATAATTATACTGCTGGGGCAACGGGACTGGATGCAGCTATGCCACCTTGGGTGCAGGAAGGAGGCTATGATGCTTGGTCTGCCCGTTTGCAAGATCCAGAAATTAGAGCTAAAGTACTTGAGGAAATGAGAACACCCGCTGAGGACTGGGAAAGTCTGATGCAGGCAGCAGGGTCTGCTGACAAGATGATATTGGTAGGATTTAAAAATGACAGCCTGAAGCATTTTACAGGTAAAACACTTGCTGAAGTTGCCGAAATTAGGGGGAAGTCCCCAGAAGAAACAGCCATGGATTTGGTGATAGAGGATGGGAGCCGGGTTGGCACGGTTTACTTTTTGATGTCCGAAGAAAACGTTAAAAATCAGATAAAATTACCTTGGATGAGTTTTGGATCAGACGCCCAGTCCATGGCCACTGAAGGGGTGTTTTTGACTTCCAGCACCCATCCTCGAGCTTATGGTAATTTTGCCAGGTTGTTGGGTAAATATGTGCGTGATGAAAAAGTAATCAATTTGGAAGAGGCCATTCATAAGCTTACTGAATTACCAGCAAGCAATTTGAAGCTCAAAAAAAGGGGGAGTTTGAAGACAGGGAATTTTGCAGATGTCGTTATTTTTGATCCACTTACTATTAAGGACAAAGCCACCTTTGACAATCCCCACCAATATGCTGAAGGAATGGTGCATGTATTTGTCAATGGCAGCCAAGTGTTGAAAGATGGTGAGCACACAGGAGCCTTTCCAGGGAGAGTTATAAGAGGTCCTGGATGGAAAGGCTGGAAGTAGTACATTTTTATTAAACGATTAGATTCATTGAAACAGAATTATCAGATCAAAAGGATTAGCCCAGAGCAAACTTGGGATTTGCGGCACAGTGTCATGTGGCCAGATAGGCCAATTGACTATGTAAAATTGGATGAGGACAAGAATGGACTTCATTTTGGTTTGGAAGTGGAGGGCAAATTAATGTCTATTATTTCTGTCTTTGTAGAGGAAGACAAAGCACAGTTTAGGAAGTTTGCTACTGACAAGCCCCATCAGGGAAAGGGATTTGGTTCACACTTATTGGCTCATGTTTTGGCATTTTTGGAAGCTGAGGAAATAAGCCTTATTTGGTGTAATGCCAGACTAGAAAAGACAGGATTTTATGAAAAGTTTGG
Organism: Echinicola marina; assembly: GCF_020463795.1. Lineage (NCBI taxonomy): Bacteria > Pseudomonadati > Bacteroidota > Cytophagia > Cytophagales > Cyclobacteriaceae > Echinicola > Echinicola marina. The sequence goes on from NZ_CP080025.1 coordinate 1,469,005, forward strand.
AATGAGAAAAACCGATAAAACTTTCCAAAAAGGAGGAATAGACTATGTAATTATGGAAAAGCAAGTGGCTCAAGGTAGCATTGGTTAATGCATATTATTATAAATCGCAAATATTTGATTTGAAAGCAAATGGACATCCTTACTCAAATTATTCTTTACGCTGGTTTTTCTGGAATAACGGTATTTATTGGTGCTTTACTGGCCAATTATTTTGATCACCATATTGAACAAAGAAGGATAAAGTATGAGGTCACTCATACAGCCCAAGCGTTTGGGGCGGGTATTTTGTTTTCTGCATTGGCTTTGGTATTGGTGCCGAAGGGATTGGAGGAGTTGAGTCTGTGGCCGATGCTCATTTCATTTTCATTGGGAGCCGTCCTGTTTTTTATCATTGATAAAAAATTGGCTCATAGTGGAGGAAAAATGGCCCAGCTTTTAGCGATGCTAATGGATTTTATTCCAGAATCCATTGCTTTGGGAGCTTTATTTGCGACTGATCAGGCGACAGGGACTTTGCTGGCAGTGTTTATAGGACTGCAAAATTTGCCTGAATCCTTTAATTCATTTAGAGATGTGGTGATCAGTGGTTTTACGGTGAAAAAAACTTTAGTACTCATGTTCTTTCTGAGTTTTGCAGGAATAATTGGGGCTTTGCTGGGGTATTTTTATTTGAGTGGAAGTCCGGAAATAACTGCTCACTTAATGGTCTTTTCCAGTGGTGGCATATTGTATTTGTTATTTCAGGATATCGCTCCAGAAAGTGCTATGAAAAACCATCGATGGGGAAGTATTGGAGCCTGTTTAGGCTTCATGGTAGGAATGATAGGAGAGAAAGTCCTCTAAATTTATTTTATTTCATTGAGCTAAGATTCCGCATAAGTTTTACTTTTATCAAATGAATAAGCCATATTTTGATAATAAAGAATTTTCAGGAACAGACTTCACGGAGAAAAACATTGGATTTGGGGAATATGAGTCTTGCACTTTTAGGCAATGTAATTTTTCAAGTCAGGATTTAAGGGATATCAGCTTTATAGATTGTGAATTTTTGTCCTGTGATTTTAGCAATGCCCTGCTTCTTCATACAGCTTTTCAGGATGTCAGGTTTTTAGATTGCAAACTTTTGGGTTTGAGGTTTGATAAGTGCAATCAGTTTTTGCTGACTTTTGAATTTGATCGTTGTCAGCTTGATTTTTCCTCTTTTTATGGATTGAAGCTTCAAAAAACAAAATTCAGAGATTGTAAACTGGAATCCGTGGAGTTTGTCGAAACAGATTTGATGGCTTCCTCATTTGAAAAATGCGATTTAAGGGACGCGGTATTTGACCGGGTTAATTTGTCCAAAGTGGATTTTAGATCGGCCGATAATATTTCCATTGATCCGGAAAGGAATAATATCAAGAAGGCGAAGTTTTCACTTTCCAATATCAGGGGCTTATTGGATAAATATGATATTTCTGTGAGCTGATTAAAACCCAAAAAAGTATAGATAAAAAAATAGAGGGAAGAGCCTTACTGCTCTCCCCAAGAAATAAAATTAATTGGCGTCTTTATACTCACCCAAGAATACATTTACTCCCTTTGGCATGGGATTGCCGTTGGCTCTTCTGAGGCTTGCAATCTGGCCGCTGTGCCATATGGCATCTGTCAAAGGACCATTGATTACAATCCAAAAAGGGTAGGTGTCCCGAATACTAATTTTTTCAAGCTCTGATTCAGTCATACCTAAAAGCTGATTATAGGTTTCTTTCAGAATAAGAAGGGTTTCTTTTCTTGTTGTTTCTAAATCAATGTTTTCCTTTTTTACATAAGGATTTTGGATAACTGCATTCCTGATCACAATGCTTAATCCATATATATGTTCGATGGTTTCACCAATCGTTCTGGCTTCTTTTTCAGCCTTAAAATCATAATCAGTTTCTTTCAGGTCTTGAGAAGCATAGCGATACCTGAAGCCAAGGCTTTCTACCATTCTTGCCGCTACACTACCAGGACTATAATCATCAGGCTGCTTGGTGATATTGCTGAAGGGAAGATTTTCTGGTGATTCCATAGAACTTTGTGCTTTTGAGAAAGAGGACGATAGCCCTATTAAAACAAAAAGGACCAAATAAAATGCTTTCATTGGGATGGAGAGTTATTTAGATGAGAATAATTCTGGTAAGTGTTGGCAAAGTGAAGAGAGAAATTCTAGTTCCTATGAAATAATTCCTCCTTGTATTTTTTGAGGCGGTATTCAAGGTTTTTTTTGACCCCATGCCATTCCTGCGCAATAATCGAAAAGACCACGGTATCTCGGAAAGTTCCGTCGGCATTAAGCCGGTCATTTCTTAGGATACCATCTTGTTTGGCTCCCAGTCGGGCTATGGCGTTCCTAGAATTGGTATTAAACCAGTCAGTTTTGAATTGAACAGCAATGCAATTCAGTGTTTCGAAAGCATATTGGAGCAAAAGGTATTTGCACTCAGCATTTGTCCCAGTACCTTGGTGACTTTTGGCATACCAGGTAAAACCAATCTCCAACCTCCTATGGGCAGCGGCAATATTGCAAAATCTCGTGGAACCGATGATTTTATTGCTTGATTTTTCTATAATGACAAATGGCATGGATGTTCCAGTCTCTTTTTGAGCCAATGCCTCATTGATATAGTGATCAATAGTATTTTCTGAAGGTACTGATGTAAACCAAAGCTCCCAAAGTTTACCATCAGAAGCAGCCTCCAGTAGCGCCTTTTTATGGAGTTCTTCCAGTGGAATAAGTTGGACTTTTTCTCCTTCCAAGCTGAGCGGTTTTAACCAATTTTCCATGCTAAAATGAAGTATGAAGTGAATGATTTATTGCTCAGCAAGATAATAATTATAAAAATAGAGGAAGGAAAATAGTCCGGGTTTTCCTTCCTAATTTGAAATAGTAGACCATTTAGATGGCGCTTATTTGTGATTTAAAAAATCCATCAGGTATCCTCTAAAATCATAATATTCGGGATGTTCAAGTACTTCTTTTCTTATTCTGGGTCTTTCAAAGGGGATGACCAACTCATCTCCAATTTTGGCATAAGGTCCGCTGGTCATCATGATCACCCTGTCTGCCAAAAAAATGGATTCGTCCACATCGTGTGTTATGGCCACTGCCGTGATTTTCTCTTTTTGCCAAATTTCCAGTAGCACATCTTGTAGCTCTCCTCGGGTAACGGAGTCCAGCATGCCAAAAGGCTCATCCAAAAGTAGGATTTTTGGTTTCAAGGCAAAAGCCCTGGCAATGCCTACCCTTTGTTGCATTCCCTGGGAAAGGGCAGTGGCTTTTTTGTCAAAATCATTTCCTAGCCCGACCTTGTCCAGGTAGTATTTACAGATTTCCAATTTTTCGGCTTTGCTGGCGTGTGGGAAAACTTGCTTAACACCAATCATTACATTTTGAAGGGCTGTCAACCATGGCAATAAACTGGGGGACTGGAAAACCACAGCGCGGTCTGGACCGGCACCGCTGATGGCTTCTTGGTCCACATTAATTTTTCCAGCGCTGATTTCATTCAAACCCGCTATCATGGTCAAAAGCGTGGACTTGCCGCAACCAGAATGACCGATGATCGATACAAATTCCCCTTTTCTTATAGATAGATGAAGATCATCCAAAACAACATAATCTCCTTTTGGTGTAGGATATACTTTTCTGATGTTTTCACAGGAAAGCATATCAGCTTGTCCCTCCAAATGAGGTATATATAAATTTTCTTTATTCAATAGTGCTTCCATATTGCCTTATGCTTAGGTTTAGAAATATTTTATTTTTTCGTCTTTAGCCTTTCTTCCAAAACCAATTCTACCAGGCATTATCGGTTGTAAGTCCGGAAGGATATATTTATGATCACTGGATTGCTTTCTGCTTGCACCTACCTCTATCAAGTATTCCAATATATCATTCCTTAATCTTTTGTAATGAGGGTCTTTATTGATAGCAGTGACATCTCTGGGTCTTTCAAAGTCAATCCTGAATTCAGGACCTAAAGTAGCATTTGGTCCAGGCCTGAGCGGAATTATTCTATCGGCCATGATGATGCCTTCGTCGACGTCATTGGTGATCAAGATGGCGGTTTTCTTATCTTGGCTCCATATTTTGATAATTTCTTCTTGTAAACTTCCCCGGGTCAGGGCATCGAGTGCAGAGAGCGGCTCATCCATTAATAGTATCTCCGGGTTCATGGCCAATGCCCTGGCTACGGCCACCCTTTGTCGCATGCCACCTGATAGTTCCTTGGGTAGCTTTTGGGCGGCATGGCTGAGGTTGACCATCTCAATATACTTTCGGATATGGTCTTCCTTTTTGGAGTTGGAAAGTTGTGGAAATGCCTCGTCTACGGCCAATTTAATATTCTTAAATACCGTTAACCAGGGCAAAAGAGAGTAGTTTTGGAAAATTACCCCTCTGTCTGGTCCAGGTCCTTTAATCGGCTTTCCTTGAAGCAATACCTCACCAGCATCGGGAAAGTCTAGTCCATTGATCATATTGATCAAGGTGGTTTTTCCACTACCTGAAAAACCTACGATGGCCACAAATTCCCCTTCTTCTACACTTAAGTTGATATTGCAAAGGACCTCAATTTTGGAGGATCCCATTCCATAAGATTTTGATACATTATTTAGTTGGAGTATGGACATGTGCTTAGGCTTTATTGAAGGTCATTAAATGCTGTACACTTAGCATGATTCTGTCTAGGAGGAAGCCTATGATGCCGATTACGAACATGGCGACGATGATTTTAGCATTGGAGTCGCTGGCACCATTTTGAAATTCTTCCCAAACAAAGGAGCCAAGCCCAGGACTTTGGGCCAATAGTTCAATGGCGATCAAAACCATCCAGGCTACGGATACGGTAATTCTCAGCCCTGTAAAAATCAAAGGGAAAGAAGCAGGCAGTATGATTTTAAATATTTGTTTGCCAATACTTAATTTGAGCACTTTGGAAACATTTATATAATCTTTGTCAACATTGGCTACTCCCATGCTGGTGTTGATCAAAGTGGCCCACATCGCGCAGAGTCCTACACTGATAAATGAGATGATAAAGGACTTGTCCATATCAGGATCTGTGATGACTGTTTTGACAATCATAAATACCAATAAAAGCCATACAACAGGTGATACGGGTTTCAGTATTTGAATGAGCCAATTGAATGAATTTCTGAGCACCTCACTTAAACCTATGATGATCCCAATGGGTACAGCTACAAATAAGGCCAATAGAAAACCGGCCGCCACAGTCTTTAGGCTGGTGGCAATCTGGTCCAAAAATGACGGCCTTCCCGTATAACTGATGGGAGACAAACCCTGTTTTTCACGTTCTGCATTGGTGGCAGCTACTTTTTCCTGAAATTCATCTTTCTTTTCTGAAATTTGAATATGGTCTTTCCAAAGTGCCTGGTAGGCTTGGTAAACCTGCTTGGGCGAAGGAAGTGTATTAGGTTGACAGCTTACATCCCCGGAGTTTATACAATCGGCCATGGCTGCGGCTGCTTCCTCCCCCTGTTCTATCCTTGCTTTTTCTATCCTGGCACTGGCTTCCTTATTGAATAGGGCAGTGGCGCCCAAGTGCCAAATAAGGATAAAGACAAATATGGAAGCCAATGGGAATAGGCTCTTTTTGATGAAAATACTGAGGTTTTTTCTGGGCTCTTCTCCACTGATAGTTTTGAGCAGGGGCTCCAAAAAGCCTAAGCCCATAAATCGCATGTTTTTAATGGTCTTGTCTTTCATGGCTTGATCAATTTTCGTTCTTTACAATTCATTTTAAATGATAGCTTGCCTGTACGATACAAGTGATAGTAGTTTCAGGCCAGCTAATACAAGGAACTGAATGGAAGGTATTCCCCTTGTTAGCTCCTTGTGCTTAGTGGATTTTTTATAATTTGGTTTTTTAATCTTTGTTACCAATCTTAAAGCTATTGATATAGGTGATGGGATCTTTTCCATCATATTCGATACCATCGATAAAATCTGCTGTTGGGGCTTTGTAGCCATCGGTGTCGGGCATTTCCTCTGCACTAAGTTTACCCTCTTCCATCAGGATTATAGCAGCTTTTTTCCAAATGTCGGGTCGGTAAATGTCTTTGATCGTTTCATGGTACCAATTGGCAGGTTTGCTTTCAGGGATTTGACCCCATCTTCTCATTTGCGTCAAGAACCAAATGCCATCAGAATAAAAAGGATAGGTGGCATGATGCCTAAAGAAAACATTGAAATCTGGCATGGACCTTTTATCGCCTTTTTCAAATTCGAAGGTTCCAGTCATGGAATTGGCGATTACAACGGAGTCTGCACCTACATATTCAGGTCGGGAAAGTATGCCCACAGCCTCTGGCCTGTTACCAGGTGTATCCAGCCATTTTCCTGCTCTAATCAGGGCTTTGGTTACGGCAATGGCCGTGTTGGGATTTTCATCCACAAACTTCTTGGTCATCACAAATACCTTTTCTGGATTGTTTTTCCAAATGTCATAGTTGGTCGTCACTGGAACTCCAATGCCTTTAAATACAGCCTGCTGGTTCCAAGGCTCTCCCACACAATAACCATATATGGTTCCCGCTTCCAGTGTGGCGGGCATTTGTGGTGGAGGAGTGACAGAAAGCAAAACATCAGCATCCACCTGCCCTTGTATATTATCAGCAGTATAAAATCCTGGGTTAATACCCGCTGCACCTAACCAGTACCTGATTTCGTAATTGTGGGTAGAAACTGGGAATACCATGCCCATTTTAAAAGGCTTGCCACTGTTTTTGTATTCCTTGATGACCGGTGCCAAAGCGTCTGCTTTGATGGGATGGATAGGAAGTCCATTGTCATCTGTAGGGACATTGGTTTTCATTTTGTTCCAAACTTCATTGGAGACAGTGATGCCATTTCCATTGAGGTCCATGGAAAAGGGTGTAACCAATTCAGCCTGCCTACCAAATCCTGCTCCAGCAGCGATTGGCTGGCCGGCGAGCATATGGGAACCATCTAGTTGTCCATCTATTACCCTGTCCAACACATTTTTCCAGTTGGATTGGGCTTCAATGGTGACATAGAGTCCTTCCTCTTCAAAGTAGCCAAGTTCTTTGGCAATGGCCAATGGAGCCATGTCAGTAAGTTTGATGAATCCAAATGTCAACTGCGGCTTTTCAATGGCCAATTTTGGACTGGCGGATGCTTGGTTTTCGGTGTTTTCATTTTCCGCAGTACTATTGGAACTGCCACTGCTGCATGCCGTCCAAATGGTGGAAAAAGACAATAGGATTCCCAGGCAAGTTAGCAACTTGCTATTTTTTAGATAGTTCATGTCGGTTAGATCTTTGTTTGGTAATTATTTAGCTGAGGTGAATAAGGTAGGTTTGAAGGTGATCATGGTCCATGCCCAGTTTTGGAGATGGCTTTTATCCCCACCTCGAAGGGATTCCATGGTGTCTGTAGCAAACATCTGTGAGTAGCCCAGGTTCCAGGTAACTCCACCTTTGAGTTTCAAGGTGTATACCAAGTCAATTTCTGTTCCCATGCTTTTGCCCAGTTCTTCTCCTGATTCACCAAACTGTTTGGAGCCGGTCAAAAAATGGTGCGCTTTGGCAACTATACTGCCTTTGGCTATTGACCACTTTGTTTTGAGATAGATATCGTTTACCCCTACTGTGCCATTTGCAGGGCCTACAAAAAAGTAGTCCATGAAGCCATTAAAGGCATGGTTGGTACCAAAATCCGGATTGAAAGCTTTGTCCTTGTCATTACTAGGGTCATCATCACCAGAAATGTATTCTACACCGAGGGTGATGGGGGTAACAGTAGTGGGAATGGTAGCATTTACACCAGCTAGAAATGCACTTACATTTTTCTTAACCAATTTTCCCGTTTGGTAATAAAAGTCCCCGGCCAATTTGATGCTACCTATTTTTGTTGTTGGGATAAAGCCAAAAGTTTGTTTATTAGATAGGGTGGTGTCTGCATTTTGGTATCCCGCGTTTAAGGCCAGTATAGAAAATGAGGTAGATTCATAATCCTTATGGAACCAGCCATATTGGAGTGTCTTATAGTTTCCGCCGACATTATAGAAGCCTGCACCGTTGCCTTGTAAAAAGCTGGGTTCTGGCACATCGGTATCTTGGTTATTAGCGAATCCCAGATGTAATTTGGTTTGTTTTTGCTCTTCCTCATAAATGAAGAGCAAAGCATCATGCCTTCTTCCCTGCTGTGCCCATTCCAGACCTCCCAGGAACCTTTCATTGTCATAGCTGATAATTTGTCGGCCGACTTTCAGGCTAAAGTTAGTGTTGAAGAAGTATTGACCCCATGCCTCACTGATAAATGTTTTGCCTAGTTCTTCCTTAAAAATTTGCGGTGATTCTCCCCAGATACGAATATCTTGAAATGCCAATTTGAACTGGAAATCAGTGGATAAGTAATCAAGGTATAGTCTAGATCTCTGTTCTGTAAAGAAAGCAGGATCTTTGGTTTCATCTGTCAATGTCTTAAAACCATTTCTAAATTCTGTTCTTGGCCTTACTTCAGCCGAGAGGGTAAATTGCGCTAGGGCTTCATAGGCGGTGAGGCAGATTAAAAACGCTGATAAGTAAATTATTCTTCTCATGGTGAATTGTTTAATGGTCTTTTTGCTTAACTTTTTTAAGTATTAATACTTAGTTTTACAAACATAGGAGCTAGTACTTAGCTTTTATATGGAATATCACAGGTAATATTCCTTTTTTTGACCATATAAAAACCTGTCAAATTGCAGGTTTTTATCAAAAACACTACCATATAGCCTATATGGCTATCCTAACTATCAAGAAAAAAGTTATGGTCAGAAATTTCTTTACTAAGTAAATCTACGTTTTTTATGCCTAGTTTTTTTCCAGATGCATGGATATGGCCTTCTTTTTTGAGACTAGAAAGTGTCCTGATCACCTGCTCATCTGTGGTTCCTGCAAAGTCCGCTATGTCTTTTCTTGATAATAACAAACTGAAGAAATTGCCTTCTTGTCCGAACTTTCTGTTGATATATAATAGTGCATCGATAACCTTTTCCCGAACCGTCATCTGGGCGAATTTTTTCACTTTTGTTTCACTTCGATTAAGTTCTTCGGCATAGAAAGTCATCAGGTTATAGGTCAAGGAGGGGATCTGGTGGAGCATTTCATTCATGGTTTCCATCGAAAAATTACATAAATAGGTGTCTTCAAGTGCTGTAGCACCAATATGATAAAATTGTCCGGCTCCAAATCCGCGGTGACCAATAATTTCTCCATTACTGGCAAATCTCACAATCTGGTCTTTTCCATTAAGGCCAGTCTTGGTGACCTTCACCTTGCCGCGATTTACAAAATACAAACCATGAACAGGAGCACCTTCAATGATGAAATTCTGTCCTTTTTTGCAAAAAACATTATTCTTCATGCCGAGATAGTTTTTAAGCGCTTCTAACTGACAATTCTTTTTAATGATGCAATTGGTATTTGAACATGCTTGACAATCTGAACAAAAAGCTTCCATAATTCTATTGTTTATACGTAAATATACGTAAAAACTTGAGCGAAACAATTTCGGATTTCTATATTGACCTTGCTCAATTAATTGATAATTAAATAATTGGAAGGTTTTATGTTTTCAATTTGATAATTCTCTCTTTAGGATAAAGGTACTTCTATCTTCATGTACGGCTATACCCATTAGTATTATCAAAATTGTTATGATTAGGAATTAATTTGATATCAAATTACAAAAAATAATTATAGAAATTACTGATAGTAAGTGTTTTAAGTGTAAATAAATTTAAGAAACATTGAAAATATAAAGAAAATACTTATTAACTTAATACTGATTAATCCATGGTCAGTAGGCTGTTGGGAAATGGTTTTCCAGGAGATTTTATGCATGAGTATTTTTCTATAAAAATTGCTCATAATTCTCTATTGGTGGGTGGGGCTGACTTATCAGATGGTGTTAATTTAATTAATTTCATATCAACAAACTGCCACAATATGGAAGCATACGAGATTATTATCAGGCCTGCCACATTAGAGGATATGCCAAAGATCCAGGAGTTATACGTTCAAACTATCCAAGATTCTTGCAAGGGAGACTATAGTGAAATGCAGCTGGCAGCTTGGATTTCCTCAGTGGTCAATGAAGATAGGTGGAGAGGGGCATTGTCCAATGAATTTTTTTTAGTGGCTGAGGATGATGATAAGATCATTGCCTTCGGTGGATTGGAAAATGGCAATTATTTGGATTTTATGTACGTCCATCATAATTATCAAAGGATAGGCTTAGCAGAGAGACTTTTGAAGGCTTTGGAAAATGAAGCTTCGAGACAAGGGGCCAAAGAGATCACCACAGATGCCAGCAAGACCTCTATTCCATTTTTTGAGAAAAAGGGTTTCCATTATGTAAAGGAAAACAAAAAGCACGTCAATGGTCTGGAAATCATAAATTATAGAATGAGTAAAGGAATACATTGATCTTCATTTTTATGGTTTTTCTATTCCAAACAGTACCAAATATCAGATATAAAAGAAATAGTGGTTGATAGTGAAGACCGTAGGGCCTGGTGTCTGTAGATAATAACTAAGGATTATAAAACCCGATCTTTTGCTACTGGTAGTTTAAAAACAAAACTTTCGAGAAAATTAATGTGCCGCTGCGGCTAGAAATTGATTCCTTAAAGGAAGCCATGTCCAAAGCCAACAACGAGTCGATGTTTCCAAATTAAAGCCCTAAATTTGTCTAGCCAAACATGCATGAGGTCAAATGGAAAACCAATCGGTAAGGATTAATAAATATTTGAGTGAAATAGGCTATTGTTCCAGAAGGGCCGCGGATAAGCTCTTAGAAGAGGGAAGGATTACCATCAATGGCAAGGTGCCGGAATTGGGTACCAAGGTTACTCCTGGGGATGATGTGCGGGTAGATGGTGAGTTGGTTTCCCCTCCCGAAGAGGATTTTATTTATTTGGCTTTTAATAAGCCTGTTGGTATTGTTTGTACCACAGATACTAAGCGGGAAAAGAACAATATTGTAGATTATATCAATCACCCAAAACGTATTTTTCCCATAGGCAGGCTAGATAAACCTAGTGAAGGTTTGATTTTTTTGACCAATGATGGAGATATTGTCAATAAAATCCTGCGGGCAAAGAATAACCATGAAAAGGAATATGTGGTCACTGTGGACAAACCCATCACACAGCGATTTATCCAAAGCATGTCTAATGGGGTCCCTATCTTGGGTACTGTGACTAAAAAGTGCAAGGTTGAGCAAATTGGGCAATACAAATTCAAGATTGTCCTGACCCAAGGGCTGAACAGGCAAATCCGTAGAATGTGTGCGTACCTGGACTATGAAGTGACCAAACTGAAACGCATCAGGATCATGAACATAGGATTGGATGTGCCGGTAGGCAAATGGCGATACCTTACGGCCGAGGAACTGTTGGAAATCAACCAGCTCACAGCGGATTCCAGCAAAACTTTTGATGGATGATTTTAGGAATTTTTCAAGGGCAAAGATGACTAATGGAAAAAATAAGGGATGTTTTTGAGCAGCAAGTAGCTATGAGCGACCATGACTGGGAAATATTTTCCTCCTATCTGCTCCAGACCAACTATGCTAAACAAGAGACTATTCTAAATTTGGGAGCGGTGGAAAATTACCTGTCTTTTATAGCTACAGGAATCATTAGATATTATATCCCAGGAGAGGAACAGGAGCTTACTTTTGGTTTTTCATTTAAAAATGAATTTGCCAGTGCTTATGATTCATTTTTGACTAGAATGCCCAGCACCTATACTTTGGAAGCCTTGGGGCCAGTGGAACTTTGGAGAATATCCTATGATGACCTTCAAAAAGTATATCAAGAATCTGCTGTTGGTAATATTATCGGTAGATATGCTGCAGAGGGACTTTTTCTAAAAAAGTCAAAAAGAGAGTTGTCCCTATTGCAGGAAAGTGCAGAGGAAAGGTACCTGAAGATTTTTAAGGAAAGGCCGGAATTGATAAGATCAATTCCACTAAAATATATCGCCAGTTATATAGGTATTACCCCGCAAGCCTTGAGTAGGATAAGAAAACGCATTAGTTGAATTTTTTGCTTAAAAAATTAATGGTTTAGATCTCTTAAGCTTTGAATTTTTGTTAACCTGGGTTCATTGTATGCTAGCGGAAAAGCGTTGAGATTTGCAATGGATTAAAGAGAGATACCATGTTACCATTTTATGTTTTATTGATGAGCTTTTTATTGTCATCCGGGATTATCTATTTGCTGGGAAAAAAGATTGACTGGGTTTTAGCCGGGAGAATTTCCTTGTCTATAATGTTGTTGTTTACAGCCATGGGCCATTTTATATTTATAAGTGGCATGAGCAAAATGTTACCTGGATTTATTCCTGCTAAGGAAGTAGTGATTTACTTGACTGGTCTCATGGAAATTGCCGCTGCCATAGGGATTCATATCGCAAGGTTCAGAAAACTTACGGGGATACTCCTGATAGTATTTTTTATAATGATTCTGCCAGCGAATATCAAGGCCAGCTTGGAAAACCTTGATTATAAAACGGGTATTAATGATGGTCCAGGATTGTCTTATTTATGGTTCAGGATTCCTTTCCAGTGCTTGTTGGTAGGCTGGGCTTATTGCTTTGTGGTAAGGAAAAGATGAGCTCATGGGCTCGGTATTAGAATGCCTCCCCAATTCTAAAATAGATTCCCCAGTCATCTTTACCTACGGCAGCATCCAATCCGATATTGAATTTGACATCCTTGAAAGCTCGGTAACGATAGCCTATGCCACCGCCTGGATAGATGTCCCAGTTGAAATCCGGATTGTCAGAACCGTATATGGTGGCCAGACCGGCAAAGCCTACTAGGCCCATTTTCGGATGAAAATTATAGCGGTACTCTCCCTGAAAGGCAAATGGAACCATCTCCTCTATATTTGCCTTCTGAATAGCCTCTGATATCTTTTCCTCCTAGGACTTCCTGTTGTTCAAAAACAATATTTCCTAGGCCGAAATTACCTGCATATCTAGCAGCAATCACGTCTTCTCCGTCTCTAGCAGAAAAGTACTGGTTATATTCCGTCTTGATTTTGTCTGCAGTGACATCATTGCCAAACCATTCGGGTAAGCTGACCCACTTGACACGTACTTGCTTGCCTTTGTTGGGATAATAGACGTCATTTCTGGTATCAATGGTTATGTTGTATTCCAGGGCATTGGTCGAAGTCGTCTCATCGGGCAAGACGTCATCTTGATAGACTGTATAATAATGCGAATAGGTATAGTTCAGGCCCACAAAGATATTTCTGGGGAGCCTTCGCTTAAAGCCCGTGGTGACAATGGTGGTATTGGAATTATAGTCATAGAAACTGCCACTCTGAAAATCATCCATAAAAAACTGAGAGGTATGATTACCTGTCAGACCGAAAAATATGATTCGCCATTTGTCCTCCTTTAAGAAAAATCTATTGAATACAGAGATGAAATGGGATCCATTGGTAGTGTAGACTCCTGCGATGCCAGAAAGTGATTTTGGAGATATGTTGTCCTGCTTATCCAGTTTATACATTAACATGGGAATGGCACCAAACAAAAATTTCAAATTTCTATTATAGCTCAAAAAAGGCATGACCTTTAGTTGCGTTGACTTTTCTTCTTTTAGAGAGGACGTACTAAGACTGTCTTTTTTTTCTCCTTGTGCAAATAATAGACTGGTTGAAAAAATGAGGATCGAAGAGACTAATAATATTCTTTTCATTCTATGAGCAGCATTATGGATAAGAAAATTGTTTTGATAATATATGCAATTGTTGATATATATAATAATTAAAAGAGTATTGAATATTTTAAATATAAATTAGGAATGATTTATTATGGTGATATTCCCACACTTGGGGACTCTTATGGGGCTTTTATAAGGAATGCTTAATTTTATGCCTATGAATAAGAATTTAACAGCGGATGAATGGAAGGCCATTGGCCAACAACTGGGCCACCCTAAAGGGGAATTGGGGCTGACCGTAGCGAAAAATATGCAGGCTTCAAATGTCTTAATGGTAGAAAAAGCCGTGGAGCTCCTTCATTTGACAGGAAATGAAAAAATCCTGGAAATCGGGTATGGGCCAGCCGCTCATGTGGAGGAACTTTTGGAGGTTTTTGAAGGACTGGAATACCATGGATTGGAGATTTCGGAATTGATGCATCAAGCAGCCCATAAAGTAAACAGCTCGGAGGTAAAATCCGGCAAGGCCCAGTTTCATTTGTATGATGGCAAAAAGTTTCCATTTGCGTCTGGCAGCTTTGATAAGGTGATGACGGTAAATACCATTTACTTTTGGGAGGATCCCAAAGAAATGGCTGGTGAAGTGTTTAGGGTACTGGAGGAAGGTGGAAATTTTAGCTTGGCCTTTGCACAGAAAAGCTTTTTGGAAAAACTGCCCTTTACCCAATCCAACTTTAAATTATATGATGTTGATATGGTAGAGGACTTGATGTATGAAGAGGGATTTACGATTATTGAACAGGTGGATGTAAGAGAAAAGTTGAAAAGTGATCCGCTTGGAGTACTTGAAAGAGAATTTACAGTGATGCGCTTTATTAAGTGAGGATATTTAACGAAATTAGGAAAGGTCAAAAAGCTTTGCCATGAAGCGGATACATCTTTTTGAGTTTGAGGATATGAGCTGGTTCCCGGACCTGATCAGAAACTATATGACAGATTTTTTAGCCTTTATGGCCAATGCCACCAAAATGTATCGTCCCATTTTACCTATTCTTGAAAAGGGTATACATGCCAGCGGAGCCGGTCATTTTATAGACCTGGCTTCAGGTAGCGGAGGAGGATTGCTTAGCCTCAATAGGGAATTGTTGAAAAAGATGCCTCATCTGAAAATTTGGATCAGCGATTATTATCCCAATTGGGAGGCATTTGAGCGGATCAAGCAGGGGACAAAAAATATTGATTATGTCAAAAATCCAGTGGACGCTCGAAATGTACCTGATGAGCTGAATGGATTGCGGACAATGTTTTTGAGCTTCCACCACTTTCAGCCAGCGGATGCCAAGGAGATTTTACAAGATGCCATCCATGCAGATAGCCCCATTGCTATTTTTGAAGCACAGGACAGGTCATTTGTAAGTTTATTGGCCATGTTTTTCTCTCCTATTACGGTGTTATTGACTGCCCCATTTATCAAGCCATTCAGCTTGGGGCGTTTGTTTTTTACCTATTTGGTGCCTATAATTCCTTTGGCAGCTTGGTGGGATGGGATCGTTTCGTCGCTGAGGACCTATTCCATTCCTGAAATGATGGAACTGATCAATACTTTGGAAGGAGCAGATAAGATGACTTGGGAGATGGGGAAAGAGAAATCCGGTCCCGGTTTTGTGATTTATCTTTTGGGTATACCCAAATGACCTTGGAATGCATAATTTCCATGGTTCTTTTGATCTCTGAATGTATTTGGTAAAATTGGGCTAAGCTGTACTATCAGTAAATTCTTAATGTTTTATGAGAACGATATTTTGTTGTTTTTCAGGGGCACCTGAATACAATCCTTTTTATAGAAATCATATATATTGGTTTGGCTGAAATGACTGATGGAGAGATGGCTTTGGATTTTTCCTGGTGCAAGGCCAAATGAATCCTTAAAGCATTTGCTGAAATATGCTGGGCTGTTAAAGCCCACTTGGTAAGCTATCTCTGAGATCATTCCCTTTCTTTCTACTAGGTAATGGTAAGCTTGGAGCAGTCGTATATAACGGATAAACTTTCCCGCAGAAACACCCAGATAGTTTTTAAGTTTACGGTGTGTATGTTCTCGGCTATAGTGAAGCTTTTCCGAAAGCTGGGTTACAGAAAAATGGAATTCGCCTAAGTTTTTTAAAACAATTTTGACTGCCTCTTGGACAAATTGTTCATCTATTGCACTTGATGGGTTCTTCATCTTAAAAGTCCTTTTAGCTATCGGAATCAAAAATATTGCCTGAACTAAAGCATTACTTAATATAAAAAATTTCTGATGGATTAGAAAGGTATTGTTCGCTTGGGAAATCGTTTTTGGGCTGACAATTGGCAAAATGATTATGGGTAAGAAAATCTGAAGAGCGAATTCAAGATTGTTTTACTTTATTGTTCTTTTCAGATTTTATTTAGGAATAGTTTTATTACAAGACCAATGCACACTTTTACTGAATGTTAATTTTTATCCTAAGATTTAATTATTTCTATAAATGATTGTAAAAAATATTTTATAAATTGAATGGGTTGTTAATCAGTTAATTATATTTTTTATTAAATAATTACGAACCGTTTGAATTGCTGAAATATGGGAATTTGGCAAAGCACAAAAAGGAGATTATTTCGTTGGCACTTGATTCCCCCCCACCAATGGAGGAAAACAGCCATTGTACTTGTGGCCGCCATATTTGGGCTTGGAATATATTTGATAAAATTGAGTAATGCTGCTTCCTACTTATCTGATGATCCCCAGGCCTGCGTCAATTGCCATTTGATGACACCGCAGTACCTCACTTGGTCGAACAGTTCGCATAGGGAAGTGGCCCATTGCAATGACTGCCATGTTCCCCATGATAATGTGTTTAATAAATATTTCTTTAAGGCAAAGGATGGTTTATATCATGCTTCTATATTCACGCTTCGCAAGGAACCAGAGGTCATAAGGGCATTGGCTCCCTCACAGGCGGTGATACAGAGTAATTGTATCAGGTGTCATGAAACACAGGTGACAGATGTGAAAACGGCGGCATTTGTGGTCCATCATAAGAAAAATAGAACAGACAGGACCTGCTGGGAGTGTCATAGGGATGTACCACATGGAAAAGTAAAAAGTCTTTCATCCGTAGGTTATCAAATTGAACCTATCAAAGCCCATGCACCAAGTGATCCGGAAATAATTCCCTCTTGGCTGAAGGCATCTATGGAAGAGAAAAAAAATCAAGACAAATAAAATCAATAGGGCTATGAAAAATTGGATTCTTTTTACCTTGACCGCAGTCATTGTATTCTTATTGGCAATGCTGGCTTATTCGATTATGGACAGGAAGACAGAGGCCAGATTTGCCTATGTGCCCAAGGTAGATATCAATGATATAGAACCGAGAGATTCAGTTTGGGGCCTTAATTTTCCCCGACAGCACCAATCCTACATGAAAACTAGAGATACCTCTTTTCATAGTATGTATAATTCCAGCGGTCATGTGGAGGTCCTGGAAGAGGATCCGGAGTTGGTGATTTTATGGGCAGGGTATGCTTTCAGTAAGGAATATAACCAGCCGAAGGGGCATGCCCATGCGGTGGATGATATCAGGAAAATCCTAAGAACTGGTGCACCCATGGAAGCAGGAGAGGGCCCCATGCCCAGCACTTGCTGGACCTGTAAAAGTCCTGATGTACCTAGGTTGATGAAAGAACTTGGAGTGACCGAATATTACAGTAAAAAGTGGTCAGACTTTGGCCCGGAAGTTATCAATCCCATTGGCTGTGCAGATTGTCATAATCCGGAAAGCATGAACCTCACGATCACCCGGCCAGCTTTGATAGAGGCATTTGAATCCATGGGTAAGGATATCAATGCTGCCAGCCATCAGGAAATGAGGAGTCTGGTCTGTGCACAGTGTCATGTGGAATATTATTTTTCAAAAAACACACCTGGCAAAGAAGGAGCACAATACTTGACTTTCCCATGGAGGGATGGCATGGATGAACAGTCTGTGGAAGCCTATTATGACCAGATTGATTTTGCAGACTGGGTAAATCCTATCAGTAAAACGCCAATGCTGAAAGCCCAGCATCCTGACTATGAATTGTACTCCCTTGGTGTGCATGCCAAGAGAGGTGTTTCTTGTGCAGATTGCCATATGCCCTATAAGACTGAGGGAGGGCAGAAATTTACAGATCACCATATAGGTTCACCACTTAGCAATGTAGAAAATTCCTGTTTTGTATGTCACCGGGAAAAAAAAGATGACCTGATTACGGATGTTTTTGAACGACAGCGCATCATCAAAGAGGGTTCCCAAAAACTGATGAGGTTGATTGCTATGGCCCATATTGAAGCGGGCAAAGCTTGGGAATTGGGCGCTACTCAGGAACAAATGGACAATATCCAGCTGGGTATTAGGCATGCCCAATGGAGATGGGACTATGCTGTGGCATCACATGGGGCAGCTTTTCATGCGCCTTTGGCGACGAGCAGCATTGTCACTTCAGCAACTGGGATTATAGAAGAAACTAGGATAGAATTGGTCAGATTGCTAGCTGATTTGGGACATAATAAACCTGTGGAAATGCCGGATTTTGAAGATACTGAAGCTTTGCAGGCATATGTGGGCTGGGATATAGAAAAGGATAAGGCTGCTAAGGAAAAATTCTTGGAAGAGGTAGTCCCTGCCTGGCTGAAAGAAGGTAAAAAGCGTGAGAAAGGATATACGGTTAAAATGCTTTCTGATAAATAATGGATAGGGCCAAAATTTGTATGGAAAGGATTATTTTTAGTATGACTACCCAAACTAACATTTTATGAGATTGATAAAGTTACTGGTGTCCAGTAAGTTCATGTTATTGTTGTTGATATTGTTTGCTTTGGCTTCTGCAGTGGCCACATTTTTGGAAAATGATTTCGGTACAGCGGCCGCTTGGGAAATGATTTATGAATCTTTTTGGTTTGAAATGATCATGGTCCTATTGGCCATAAATTTTTTAGCGAATATTCGTCGGTACCGGCTTTTTACAAAGAGAAAATGGCCCATTGGTTTATTTCATATTGCTTTTGTACTTATCATTATTGCTGCTGGAATTACCCGTTATTTTGGAGAAGAGGGCATTATTCACATCAGGGAGGGTGAAGCACAGAATATTTATTACAGTAATGAGTTTTACCTCCAATTGAGATCTGTTCATGATGGTGGCCATGAAAATTTTCAAAAAGCAATACCCCTTACTGCCAACAGTGACTTGCCCATCATGCTGAAATTACCATTTGAAGAGGAGATGGCTATCCGCATTAAAGACTTTATTCCCCATGGGCGTGAAGCTTTTGAAGCAGGAGATCAGGACTACCTTGAGTTGGCATTGACCTCAGGAGTGGGCAGGGAAGATTTCACTTTGCCTGTGGGAAAAACGTTGCCCATGGGAGCCATTAGTTTGGGAAGCCAGGAAGGTAGTGATCACCCTATAACTATCTATAAAGAAGATAGTACTTGGATGATCAAAAGCCGACTACACCTGCAAGTAATGGAAATGAGCACACAGGAATTAGGTGTTTTGCATGCTGGGGAAGAAAAGCCACTTAAGCTAAGGACCCTTTATCAATGGCCGGATGGGGCTTTTTTAATCAAATCTATTCAGGAAAATAGTAAACAAGTATTTGTAAAGGAAACTGATCCTGATATTGCAGAAAATCTTGCCGATGCCGTCTTATTGGAGGTTTTAGATGATAGCGCACAAATAGTAGAGTCCACATATGTACAACTTGTAAAGATCAAGCCCAATTGGCATTCATTTGATTATAAGGGAAAGACTTTTCAGTTGACTTTTGGTCCTAAAGCCAAGCTCTTGCCGTTTTTTGTCTATCTGAAGGATTTTCAGATGGAACGCTACCCAGGGAGTCAAAGTCCCTCCAGCTATGCCAGTGAAGTGGTGGTAGAAGATGGAGAAAAGGCATTTGATCACAGGATATTTATGAATAATGTGCTGGATTATAAAGGTTATCGATTTTATCAGGCCTCCTATGATATGGATGAAAAGGGAACAGTGCTCTCTATTAACCAAGACAGATTGGGAAGCACTCTCACTTATATTGGTTATTTTTTATTGGGCTTGGGTATGTTCTTTACACTTTTTACGCTAAACAGTAGGTTTCAATATTTGAATATCCGACTCAGGGAAGTTAAAAAAGCGGCTTTATTTCTACCCTTGCTTTTGGGGCTGAAGACAAGTTTTGCACAGGAAGCATCAAAGGAAACATGGATTATTCCCCAGGAAAGGGCTGCAAAATATGGTCAGCTGGTTGTTCAAGATTTGGATGGAAGGATGAAGCCTTTGAATACCTTGGCCCACGAGATTGTTAGGAAGTTAACGGGTAGATCGGAGGTTTTGCTAGAAGAACAAGGAATGGTACTCAGTCCCGAGCAATTCTTACTAGCCGTCCAAATGTATCCTGAGATGGTCAGTCGCTTACCGATTATCAAGGTAGATGCAGATAAGGGCAGGCAGGTATTTGAGGTATTGGAAGTTTCTGATACCAAGAAGGTAAGCTTTATGGATTTTGTGGATAAGGATGGACAGTATAAGCTCCAGCGAAGGGTGGAGCATTCCAATATGCTGAAGCCGTCCGAGCGGAATGAGGCAGATAAGGAACTACTGAAGGTAGATGAGCGCTTCAATATCTTTTATGGTTTGCTAACCGGCGACTTTTTAAAGCTCTTTCCGAATCGCATGGATGAAAATAATACTTGGTTTACCAGAGAAAGCAATACCAACAGTTTTCCTGAAGAAGATGCGCTGTTTGTAAAAAACATTACAAATATCTATTTGCAGGGATTACAAAATGGATTGAATACCGGGGATTGGGCCAGGGCAGAGGAGTCTCTGGGGTATATGGATCTTTTCCAACAGAAAGCTGGAGCGGCCGTTTATCCAGATGATAAAAGGCTTGATGCTGAGCTCTTTTATACCAAATTGAATCTGGGAAGCTGGCTGTTTGGCATATTTTGGCTTTTGGGGATAATCATGTTGGTGCTTGCTATCTGGCAAATGTTCAGGATCAACCGCACCAATGAAGTTTTATGGAAAATAGGCTTAGTACTGAGCGGCTTGGGCTTTTTGGCTTTTAGCTTTCACCTGGGACTTCGTTGGTATATTGCCCAACATCCGCCTTGGAGTGATGGCTTTGAGATGTTGGTTTTTGTGGGGTGGGGCGTTTTATTATTTGGTTTGGTGTTTTCCGGGAAATCCAGGTTTACCGTTCCTTTAGGACTATTGTTTTCGGGGACCCTGCTTTTTGTCGCTTTTTTGGAATGGCTCAATCCGGAAATCACCAACCTGATGCCCGTTTTACATTCTTATTGGCTGAAAATCCACGTGGCCATTATCGTGAGCAGTTATGCTCCCTTAGCACTGGCAGCGATCATGGCATTGTTTTCTTTACTGCTTATTATTTTCAGGCCAAAACAGCTAGACGGTGCTTGGAGCAAAAGTATATTGGAACTGGCCATTGTGAATGAGTTAGCCATTACCATTGGTCTATTTTTACTAACCATAGGCACTTTTTTGGGTGGAGTATGGGCAAATGAAAGTTGGGGACGCTATTGGGCCTGGGATCCAAAGGAAACGTGGGCTTTGATTTCAATTTTGATTTATGCTTCTGTCTTGCATTTGAGGTTGGTGCCTGGCTTAAAAAACTTTATGGTTTACCAGCTGGCCAGTTTGTGGGCTTTTTCTTCCATCATTATGACTTCCTTTGGTGTGAACTATTACTTGTCAGGTTTGCATTCCTATGCCAAAGGAGATCCCGTGCCCATCCCCCAATGGGTGTATTGGGTAGTGGTCACTTTGTTATGTATATCCATTACCGCTAGTATTAGATTTAAAGGAATGTCACCTGCAAACAGGGCTATTTTGAAAGTTTGACTTTTTGGATTGGATTGGGATTCAAAAAATGTCGGTTCAAAATAATGAAATGATCCTTAAGCGGCACTTTTTTCCATAAGCAGGCCAGGTTTGCTAATTGGGTTTATTTTATTTCTATAATTGGTTCAGGGTTTAAGTATCCCAAGGACTGTAAGAATTGATCGGTTTTGATGATGGTATCTTTGTAATGCTCAAAGTGAGAATAATTAAAAAAGCCATGTTCTTCGTCTTCATAGAGGAAGAGTGGACATAGACCCCCCAATTTTTCACTGACCCTTTGGTAATATTTTGCTGTTTCTACGGGGATCAGCTTGTCTTTGGTACCAAGGAAGAAGATGGTAGGAGGAAGGCTCTTTTTCAAATTGTGTAAAGGTGAGAAATCTTTGTAATCATCACCAATGCGATCATAGCCATAGCCTCCGGGGCCATTGTCAATGACCGGATTGAAAAGGATCAAGGCATCGGGAACACAACTGGTTTTGGCATCATCATTAGGATCATTGAAGCCTGGAATTATGGCTGTTGCAGCAGCCAGATGTCCGCCTGCAGATCCTCCTGCTGCAATGATTCGATTAGGATCTATATTAAACTTTTTCGCATTTTTTCGTATGTACCTAATGGCTGATTTGGCATCCATCAATGATTCAAAAGGGCTAGTACCATGAATGTTTTTTACCCTGTAATCTACCAAAAAGCATACTAAGCCTCTTTGAGAAAAGTATTGGGCATGGTGTTGAAATTGGTTTTTATTGCCTCCCACCCAGCCCCCTCCAAAGAAGAAAAGCATGGCAGGAGCAGTCTGTGAAGCATTCAAATCAGGTGGATTATAAACCTCCAAATATAAATTACTGCTGTCTGCAGTTTTGTAGAGATGTGTTTCCTGGGATAGCCCGACTGAATGGAAGGCCATAGAAAAAAGGATGAGAACGGCGAGGGGTTTAAAGTTCATTGCATTATGTTTATTGGCAATACTTTGAATATTACCAAATACTTTGTTTGAGTCCTGTTGCTTCAGGTTTTTTTAGGTTGATCAGGTAGCCGTTGACTACAGCATAAAGTAGTTCGTTATTTTTCTTAAGATAGAAATTAGGGGCACTACCTGCATTGTAGCCACTGGGAATGCTGTCATGTTCATGTAACACCAGGATAGGGAGATCATGAAATGGAGATTCAGGCATATTTTTTAATCTAATGGCCAAGAATCCTTCTTTTAAAAGTTCCAAGGCTTTTTCCCTGTCAAGATCAGAAATATCCACAATACTTTCTTCTGCTAATTTTCCTTCTACATATTCCAAGCCTGAAGCATCGAGTTCTTTATATCCAAAATATACAGACAGGTCTCCGACATCATCAATTTGACCTTTTACTGCATAGCCATTTTCCATTTCCATGTTTTGCCTTTTAATGCCCAAGTCCAATTGATACTTATTTTCTCCATCATGGATGGTAACATTTTTTAGGATTAAGTCCATCAGTTTGCGGTCATTGTCCGGGATGCGGAAATAGTCTTCCACTGCATATGCTGTATAATCCCCGTGGGCAATTTCATATAAGGCATTGAGGATAATCATGAAGTTGAGCTGTCTGATATACTGTTTTTCGGGGTCATTGGGATAGCCTCCTGATTCTATGAGAATGGTGCTGGTTCCCCATTTTTGGAAGTTGTCACCAAATGCCCTTGGTTCAAAAGCATCATCATATTTGCCCACTTGTTCGGGAATGACTTTTTGGAGGATCCTATTCATACCTACGATTACCTGCATGGCATTTGCCCTTACATCATTGATTTCAGTTTTGTGATTGAAGGCGGGAGCCAAGACTGAGATGGTTGCTGGTTTTGCTGTTTGTTCTACATTGTAATAGATCTGCTGATCGTGCAGGTTAAAGCCAAAGCTTGGTGCAAATGCTTCCCTTGCAGCTTTTAAGATGCTGGCCTCAGGAGACACCTCTTTGATGGCATCCCTGTTGAGGTCGATACCATAGGCATTTCTTCTGGTAAAGACCTCTGCTCCATCAGGGTTAAGCATTGGGATAAACCTGATTTTGAGGTTTTTCCTGATCACATTTCTGATAATATTAAAACTGTCATTTTTGGCTTCCAAGAAATTAAAGAGATCAAATAAGGCCATGGTTGCTGTGCTTTCATCACCGTGCATCTGGGACCAAAGCAATACTTTGGTTTCACCTTCACCAAATTCCAGCTGTTGGATAGAACGTCCTTGTACGGATTTTCCCAGTTCTTCCACCTTAAAAGCCCCTCTGTGCTTCTTGATCAATGGCTGTATATCCCTGTGCTTAAACCTGCGATGGGTGATGGCCGATTCCCTGGAAGTTTCAAAGGCTGCATTCAGGGTGGCCGGATTGAGCCGCTGTAATTTGCTTTGTGGTTTCTCGCAGGAAAAGCACAAACATAAAAACAGTAAAATAAAAGGGACACTTACTTTTGAATTCAGCTTATGTATTTGGGTGAAATGATTTTTGTGCATCTTGTTTTGTTTTTTTGGCATGGCATTTCATCAAATCAAGGATGAAATTACTTTAGTAAGCCTGTTTTTTCGATCACTGAAATCAGTGAAATTAAGCGAAATGCTTTATAGTCAGGTATAGGAAATTATAAATCACTTTTTATTGTCAATCAAAATACTAAACTTAATGCATATATAATATGGAATCACTCGAATAAACCCCAATATATCATGAGGCTACAAGTCTTTATCAAACAGCTTCCATTGAAGCATACCTTTACCATAGCACATCAAAGTAGGGATGTGCAGGAGACCCTTATTGTCAAATTGGAAGATGGAGGGCTATTTGGACTGGGGGAGTCCACTACCAATCCGTTTTATGGGATGACAGTGGAAAATATGGGGGCTGCTTTGGAGGCGGCAAGGCCAGTAGTAGAAAAAGGAGATTGGGAAAGTCCCGAGCAACTTTGGGAAATGTGTAAGGATATTTTTGCTAGGAACCCCTTTGCCCAATGTGCCTTGGATTTGGCTGCATGGGATCTTTTTACCAAGAAGCAAGGCCTCAAACTTTATGAATACCTCAAACTGGACCCTGCGACTATACCGACTACCAATTTTACCATAGGAATAGCCAGTACAGAGAAAATGGTTGAAAAGATGAAAGAGCTGGATTGGCCTATCTATAAGATCAAACTGGGAACGGATCATGATATGGAAATCATCAGGGAGCTCAGAAAGCATACAGATGCAATATTTAGGATAGATGCCAACTGTGCCTGGACGGCTGATCAGGCAATCACTTATTCTTCAGAACTGCAAAAACTCAATGTAGAGTTTATGGAGCAGCCCTTGGGCAAAGATGATATGGAAGGGATGAAGGAAGTTTATCAACATAGTAAGTTGCCTGTGATAGCAGATGAAAGTTGTATTGTAGAAGCAGATGTGGAGAAATGTCATGGACTTTTTCATGGTATTAATGTAAAGCTGGTTAAGGCTGGAGGGATTACTCCGGGGCTTAGGATGTTATACAAAGCCAAGAAGTTAGGTATGAAAACGATGGTAGGTTGTATGACCGAATCTTCGGTGGGGATTTCAGCGATTGCCCATATCGCTCCATTATTGGATTATGTGGATATGGATGGGGCCATGCTTTTGTCCAAGGACATAGCCACGGGAGTTACCATAGTGCCCGGAAGGGTCACTTTTCCTGAGGGACCGGGGATTGGAGCAAAGCTTTTGGATTAAATTATTTTTAGGTAAACTGGTAATTTGGGACTTAAATGCAACACCATTCAATCTCGCATAAAATAGGCCGTACTATTCCCTGGCAAGGGAAAGATTACCTGTATTTTAGTGGAACGGCTTATTTAGGGATGGGAAGTGTGCCTGAATTTGAGGAGATGATCATGGCGGGCTTGGTGCAGTATGGGCCAAATCATGGGGCCAGTAGGTTTAGTAATGTACAGCTTCAGGTTTATGAGGAACTTGAGGAGTATTTTGCTGCTGAATCAGGGGCGCCATATGCCGCTTTATTGAGCAGTGGTTTTATGGCAGGGTATATTTGTCACAGCATATTGGGAGAAATATGTGATGAGTTATGGCCTGCTCCAGATGCCCACCCTGCTATATTGCCCAATAACCTTGATGTAGATATAAATTGCGCTTTTGGGGATTTTGCCCAGAACTGCATTAAAAAAAGCCATACTTGTGAAGGTAAGACCATAGGTATTTTATGCAACGCCGTGGACACCATAAAACCTGCTATTCATGATTTTCAGTGGGTGGAAAGACTGTCTTCGGCAAATGACTACTATTTGCTGATAGATGATAGTCATGCTTTTGGGATTTTTGGAAAAGGTATTTTTGGAACCTATGCAGTATGGAAAGAGCTTCCAGTAAAATTGATAGTGACAGGATCCCTTGGAAAAGCGCTGGCTACTCCAGCAGGGGTAATTTTGGGAGAAGCGGCCTTTGTGGCTAAGGTAAAAAATAGCACTATATTCAGAGGGGCTTCTCCTGCTGCGCCAGGCAATTGTCAGGCATTCTTGCGGGCAGACAGGCTTTTTTTCCGTCAGCAGCAATCGCTAAGAGAGAATATGTCATATGTTTTTGATAAAATCAAAGACTTACAGGGATTACGCTTTGAGCAGGATTTTCCCGTTATCACTTTTGAAAACACAGGATTTGCAGGACCATTGCTAGAAGCAGGGGTACTTATTTCTTCATTTTCATATCCCAGACCCGAAGATCCTCCTGTAGATAGAATCATCCTTTCAGCTTACCATAGAAGAGAGGATTTGGATTTTTTAGTTGATCAGCTGTGTCAATTATTAAGGTGATGTGACCTGTTTTTTGAGCTGAAAATTTTTTAGTTTTTTTTAAGTGATTTAACAAATTATTTTACACTAACGGAAATTTTGAAAAAAAAGGGGTAAAAAAAATAGCTATGCAACAGTAGGTACTGAAAGCCAATTTTAGCTGGATTTATCTTTCATATAATTTCAAATGAATTAGCATTTACACAGATTTTATTGTAATTTTTTATATGTAAAAAATTGTAAATCAAATAGTTAAAATATTGTTTCTGGTGTTTTTTGGAGGTGGTAAAAATATTATAGTTTGTTTAGGTCGTTTGCAAAAAAAATAGGTAAGTATTCTTATAGTTAACAGAATTTATATATTATTCAATATGGAAAAATGTAATTATTTATATTTAAAAGTGTTAAAAATACTTTATATTTAGCTTAGTATATTAAATTAAATAATCCCTATGAACAAAAATCTACAATCCCTGATGGTATTTGTGATGCTGCTGTTCAGTCAGACAGTATTAGCACAAACCAAGACGATTTCAGGAACGGTTACAGATGCGGGTGATGGAATGGCCATTCCCGGGGTAAACGTTTTTCTGAAAGGTACTACGAACGGTACTTCCACCGATTTGGATGGCAAGTATAATTTAGCCAATGTCCCAGAAGATGGTACACTGGTTTTTTCTTTTATTGGTTATGTTTCCCAAGAGGTTGCTGCAGCTGGGAAAAACACCATAGATATAAGTTTGGCTCAAGACACTGAAGAATTGGGCGAAGTGGTGGTAACCGCTTTGGGTATCAGTAAGGAAAAGGAAAAGCTGGGCTACTCCGTGACGGAAGTGGGCAGCGAGAGCTTAAACAAAGCCCGTGAAACGAATGTCGCTAATTCACTAGCTGGCCGCGTAGCGGGTTTGGTGGTGAAAGGAACAAGTAGTGGCCCTGGAGGTACTTCTAAGGTCACTTTGAGAGGGATACCTAGTATCAGTGGTTCAGGCTCTCCTTTATATGTGATCAATGGTGTGCCGATGGATAACTCCCAAAGAGGATCGGCAGGTCAATGGGGCGGTAGTGATAATGGTGATGGAATTGGTAACCTGAGTCCAGATGATATAGAGTCCATGACCGTTTTGAAAGGACAGGCGGCTTCTGCACTTTATGGTACCAGGGCTTCCAATGGTGTAATCATGATCACGACTAAAAAAGGTTCTAAAGGAGATGATTGGTCATTGAATTATACCTTAAACTATATGGCTGAAAAGGCGGTAGACTTTACTGATTTCCAGCAGGTATATGGTCAGGGTACAGGGGGAAATAAACCGGGCAGTGCAGATGAGGCAAAGACCACAGGAAGGTTGGCCTGGGGTGCTATGATGGATGGAAGTTCTGTAATTGGCTTTGATGGCAATCAGTACACTTACAGCCCAGCTTCTGAAAACTATATTGATTTTTACAGAACAGGTTCTAACCTGACCAACACGGTGTCTATTTCCAAAGGTTTTGCAGATGGTTCATTTAGATTTTCCTATTCAAATTTGAATGCACAATCCATCGTTCCTAACAGTGATGTAAACAGGAATACCTTTAACCTCAGTGTTGAGCAGAATATTTCAGATAAGATCAATATTTCTGCCATGGTCAACTATATCGATCAGCGTTCTGAAAATATTCCTTTCTTGAGTGATGGTCCTAAAAACCCAAACAACTTCCTGTTCTTGGCGCCAAATATTGACCATAATATCTTTGCTCCTGGCTATGATGAAGCGACCGGTGCTGAGACTGTTTTCAGTGATGATATCTATGTAACCAATCCTTATTTTATCACCAATCAAGGTGTAAATGACTTGGGAAGAAGAAGAATGATTACGGCTATTTCTGCAAAATATAGCTTTACGGAAAAAATCTATGCCATGTTAAGAATGGGTAATGATGTTTCCAATGATAAAGTTTTTAGTGTAGATCCCTATGGAATGGCTTATACCAATAATTTGCAAGGGGGGCTTTCTGGAAGAGGACAGTCTGAAAGATCAGAGCTAAATGTGGATGCTATTTTTGGGGCCCAGGTGGATTTGACCCAAGATATAGATTTGGATGCCATTGTAGGAGCAAGTGTTAGAAACAACAAATATGAAACTGTAGGAGTAGGTGGTAGTAGATTTGTGCTTCCTTATCTATATTCTCCTTTTAACGTGGAGGCATTTTCCAGATCTTATGATTATGATGAAAGAGAAGTTCATTCTGCGTATTACTCACTGGATTTTGGGTATAAAGACTTTTTGACTTTAACTACAACGGGTAGGTATGATACCTATAGTACCCTAGCTCCTATGAAGGATACAGGGATATTTACTACTTCAGTAACTGGAGCATTTATATTTGACAGATTATTGGATATCCCAGCGATGGATTTTGGGAAGCTTAGAGCATCTTATGCAGTAACAAGTGGTCAACCTTATGCAGCTTATTTGACCAAGTTTTATTATACCTCAGCAAATGCATATGCAGGTGTTCCTGCAGGTTCTTCTCCATTGACTTTACCCAATCAGAACTTAAAGCCATATACAACAGATGAGATTGAGATTGGTTTGGATGTAAGTTTTTTCAAGGGACGACTAGCCTTTGATGTAGCTTATTATGATAAAACTACCCATAGGGAAATTATGGATGCCAATTTGAGTATTACATCAGGATTTAATAGTTATACTGTGGCTACAGGTTCTATCAATAACAAAGGTTTGGAAGTATTGGTGACTGGCGTACCTGTAAGGAATAATGACTTCAGCTGGACGACTTCCTTTAATATGACCAGTATGAAAAATAAGGTACTCAGCACAGATAATAATAATAATCCTATAAACTTGGGACAAAATAGGGCTACTTTGGGCAATGCTGTTACGGCTTTCGTAGTGGGAGAAGCTGGACCTCAGATCAGGGCTTATGATTATGCTTATGATGATGATGGCAATATCATGGTAGACGAGGCAGGACTGCCCATTAGAGGAGAACTGAAAAATTGGGGTTCTGTATTGCCTACTTTCTATGGTGGTTGGAATAACGAATTCAGCTATAAAGGAATTAATATGTCTTTCTTGATCGATTATAGCTATGGCAATAAAGTGCTGTCGGCTACTGAATTCTATTCCCATTTCAGGGGATTGCATAAAAACACCCTTGTGGGAAGAGAAGGAGGCGTGACCAATGATGGAGTTACGGCCAGTGCCGAAGATTATTATAGGGCTTTGGCGCAGAATGTTACCTCTACTAGTGTGGTAGACGGGGATTATATCAAGTTGAGACAATTTACACTTGGTTATTCTTTACCGTCCAAAATATTTGCCAATACACCAGTATTGAAAGGTTTGGACATTTCCTTCGTGGCCAGAAACCTGGCGATTCTTATGCGAAAAGCGGATAATATAGATCCTGAGGCCAACTTTGGGTCCAATATTAATTATATTGGTATAGAAGGTACCAGTTTGCCTAGCACCAGATCTTTCGGGTTTAACCTTAACTTTAAATTGAATTGATCATGAAAAGATATATATCCTTATTCTTAACAGGATTATTGCTGGCAGTCTCTGCCTGTGATGATAATTTTGAAGATATCAATACCGACCCCAACCGAGCGGACGGTAATTTGTTTGATCCCAACCTGATTTTGCCAACCGTGTCCTATAACTACGGAAATATGGTGACAGGTTATACAGGTTCCATACTTTTCCAAAGTATGTGGGTACAGGTTTTAGCTTCTACCACTACCGGTGGGGCCAATTACTATTCCAATGGTGACAAATATGTGGCCTCTGTAAATACCAACAGTTATATTCAAAGCGTTTGGGGCGATGGCTATTCTGCTGCTTCCAGGATTTACCAGATGCAATCTTTGGCTCAGCAAAAGGGAATGACCAATTTAGATGCTGTGGGGCAAATCATGAAGATTTTGACCCTGTCCTTTGTTTCAGATATTTATGGTGATATACCTTATACTGAAGCTTTGCAAGCTGAAAATGGCATTACACAGCCCACTTATGATGCTCAGGATGCACTCTATATGAACATGTTGGAGGATCTTGATGGAGCGCTGAGTGCTTTGGGTACTGGTTCTGATGCCATTACCAATGATGTGATCTATGACGGGGATATTGCAAAATGGAAAAAATTCGGTTATTCATTGATGCTTAAGATGGCCATGAGATTGGTTAATGTGGATGCTACCACTGCCCAGACTTATGTACAAAAGGCCGTTGCTGGTGGGGTATTTGCTTCCACTGCGGATGAAGCTGTTTTGGTGTCGGACCAAACCAATGGCTATGCCAATTCCAGCGCTAATGCCCTGAATACGGTGGATGATGTGTATGAGGTGCGTTGGTCTGATAATCTGATTAATTTTATGAAGGCCGTGGATGATCCAAGGCTTCCCGTGATTGCCGAAGTGCCACCAGCTGGATTGGCAGCCAATAGAAACGGTAATGTGGTTGGTGATAATGATCCGGCTGTACAAATAGGTTTGCCAAATGGTTATGACCTTAAAGGTGGGGATACGGACATTGTGAACGAGCCTAATTATCCAGGCGCTACTGGTTCTGGGGATGATGTAGCACCAATAGGCGCCTATTCCAGACCAACTGCGATTTACAGGGATAGAGACGCTCCTATATTTGTGTTGACCTATGCAGAGGTGGAGCTATTATTGGCTGATGCGGCTTTGAGAGGTTATAGTACACCGATGACTGCTGCTGAACATTATAGAGCAGGTGTGATCGCTGCCATGACCAGTATTGGAAAATTTGGTGGTGGAGCAGTAAGTGCGTCAGATGCAGTGAGCTTTGCTGATGCCAATCCATTAGATATGAGCACTACTGAGAATGGATTGAAAATGGTCAATGAGCAGATCTGGGCTACTACAGGTGTGATGGTTAACTTTGTGGAATCTTGGAATAACTGGAAAAGATCAGGTTATCCTGAATTGACTCCAGTGACCTATACAGGTAGTTTCTCTCCAGGCCAAATTCCTAGAAGACAGCTTTATCCAGCTTCAGAAAGTACAACTAACCCTTCTAGCTTAGCTGATGCGATTGCCAGAATGGGTGGCGACACGTGGACTACAAAAGTTTGGTGGGATGTCCAATAGACATCCGATCATAATGATTTGAATAAATACAAAAGGAGGGCCGAAACCCTCCTTTTTTTGATATGGTTGATTTAAATTTCCTTCACCTCCATCACCACAAAGGCGAGTTCATCTTCTATATTGTGCTGAAAGAATATTTTATTGTCTTTTACGATATTGATAGATGAATAGAATCGTCTTGGAATTATGCTTTCGGATATTTGGTTGAAATTTTTATCGAAAACCGTTAGCACATAGGTGAACTCTTGCTGCTGGGGTGTATCTTTTCCGTAAGAAATTCTGTAATACCTTTCTTGCTCAGGGTTTACAATGAAAGGACTGAAGCTAACTACCTTGCCTGTTGATACATATGTACTCTTGAATTCTTCTTGGGAATGTACCAGGTTCTTACTGGGTTTTTGTTGTCTATTCGTGGTTAGTTTACTATCAAATGAATAATGGCTTGTGGTGTCATTTTTCATGTGGTATACGAAAAGTTCGTTAATGGAACTGTTGGAAATAATAATTTTATCCATTTCCCTTTGAAAGTAAACAGATGCACTTCTCGAAGTTCTACCACCATCCCTAATAAAATCTACCTTATAGACTTTAATGGCATCAAGTCCTTTTATGGGTTTTTTGGTTAAAGTTTTTGATTTTATATCGATTATAGCGATGCCAAGAGGTGCCCCAAAACCATTCCCATAAATCGAATAATATTTAGATGTAATGGGGTCTATAATGCCAGAGGTGTTGATACTTTCGTTTGTATTTAAACTATCCCCTCTAAGATCATCATTGTTCAATCGAAAGCTCTCCAATTTTTGACCTGTGCTATCAAAAATTTGTAATCCATGATTAAAATTATTGATCATAAATTTATCCTGGTCAAAATGATCAATGCTGGATACATAACTAGTGGTGCCATTAGGACCTTCTGTTTCGAAAGGGATTTGCCTTTCCAGTTTGTGCTCTTTTAAATTAATGACATCGATGAGGTTTTGCTTGTAATTATAGTTGAAATAATACTTTAGATCATCACTAAAGTCTGTCCTAGCCTTTTGATTTTCAATTAAAATTATGTCTTCTCCTGAATCGATAAAAAGGGTGTCTACTACTTCCAGTGTGAATTTCTTTCCGGCATTGTCAGACAAACTTGAAGTTTCCTCAGAGGTTTTTTCAGAACAAGAAGCAATCAAAAAAGGTAAAGCTGTAAAAAATAGCTTTTTCATAAGATGTAAGTTTTTGGTTCAAAATTCCCTGTAAAACTAAGGTTTTTGGAGAAAAATGCAATTGATGGGCGGCCCATGGAGGAGTCAAAGACTCCACTTTATTATCTCCGAAGGTACAGCCATCGGAGAACGGGCCGAAGCATGCAATTAGATAAACAAAAATGGAATGGTAAATTCCTGAGAATTGATGGGTCGGGATTTCAAATCCCGACCAGCGAACAGTTTTTATTTTACAGGGGAAAATCTGATATCTGTGTTTATCATATTTATCTGTGGTTGATAAAAAAGTCCTGTAAAACGAAGCAGATTGATTATTTACTCTCCAATGCTCCCATCTTTGAAATAAAATCCCAGATGGTGATGCCCATGCTTACTGAGATATTTAAGGAATGTTTGGTGCCGAATTGGGGTATTTCCAGCACATGGTCGCTGGCTTGTATGACCTCTTCTTCCACCCCGAAGACTTCATTGCCAAAGACCAGTGCATATTTTCCATCTTGTGAAGGTTGGAAATCCTGAAGCATGGTGCTTTTGTCTACTTGCTCCAAAGAACAGATTTGATAACCTTTTGCTTTGAGTGAGTCAATGGCCTCCATGGTGCTGCTTGTATGCTCCCATTCTACAGACTCGGTTGCACCTAAGGCAGTTTTTTGAATGTCTCTATGTGGTGGGGTGCCTGTGATTCCGCAAAGGTATATTTTCTCAATACGGAAAGCATCAGAAGTTCTGAAGGCGGAGCCTACATTGTTCAGGCTACGGATATTGTTCAGGACAATGACCAAAGGTATTTTGTTTGCGGTTTTATATTCTTCAACAGACAGTCTGTTGAGCTCGTCCATGCTTAATTTTTTCATTCGGTTTTTGTTTACCTTTTTGAATCGATTAATTTCAACCCTTGAATAATTTCCAAAAGTAACATTTAAGATTTAAATCCGGTAGAAGATGGCCAAAGCAAAGGCAAAAGCAGCGAAGGAAACTCCCTTGATGAAGCAATATAACAGTATCAAAGCCAAACACCCGGGGGCTTTATTGCTATTCCGAGTGGGGGATTTCTATGAGACATTTGGGGAAGATGCCATCAAGGCCAGTAAGGTGCTGGATATTGTTTTGACCAAGCGGGCCAATGGTTCGGCAAGTCATATAGAATTGGCCGGATTTCCACATCATTCCTTGGACAGCTATTTGCCCAAATTGGTGCGGGCAGGGAATAGGGTGGCCATTTGTGACCAATTGGAAGATCCAAAAGAGGTCAAGGGAATTGTAAAAAGAGGTGTGACTGAATTGGTAACCCCTGGGCTTTCCTTTAATGATAATGTACTGGATAAACGCCGTAATAATTATTTGGCTTCCATCTATTTTGGTAAGCAAAGTTTAGGAGTGGCCTTTTTGGACTTGTCCACGGGAGAATTTATGTGTGCTGAAGGAAATAATTCCTATATAGAAAAACTTTTGCAGAGTTTTAATCCTTCAGAGGTCATTTATTCTAAAGCTGATAAAGCTAAGGCGGCTGATTTGCTTAAGGATGAATATACTACTTTCCACTGTGAAGATTGGGTTTTCCAATATGATTACACCTATGAAAAGCTCACCAATCATTTTGAAACCGCTAATCTCAAAGGCTTTGGGATAGAAAATCAAGAGCATGGGATTATCGCGGCAGGAGCAGTGCTTTATTATTTGGAAGAGACTGAGCACAAAGAAGTCAAACATATCGCTGC
Organism: Echinicola marina; assembly: GCF_020463795.1. NCBI lineage: Bacteria > Pseudomonadati > Bacteroidota > Cytophagia > Cytophagales > Cyclobacteriaceae > Echinicola > Echinicola marina. The sequence continues at coordinate 1,503,503 of NZ_CP080025.1, forward strand.
TATTTCCAGGATAGCGGAAGAAAAGTTCGTTTGGCTGGATAAGTTTACTATCCGAAACCTAGAATTGGTTTATCCACAGCAGGAGGGTGGAGTACCACTTATCCATATTTTGGATCAAACGGTGACACCAATGGGCTCTAGGATGATGAAAAAGTGGATGGTGTTGCCATTGAAGGAAAAGGCGCCGATAGAAGAAAGGTTGAAAGTAGTGGAGTATTTCCATTCTGAACCTGAATTGAGTGAGGAAATCCTTTCGCATTTAAAACATATTGGGGATTTGGAAAGGTTGATTTCCAAAGTAGCGGTTGGCAGGATCAATCCAAGAGAAATGAACCAGCTTAAAAAGGCCTTGAAAAGTAGCTTGCCAATCAAAGACTTGCTGAAGAGCCAGAAGAATCCATCTCTGAAAAAGCTAGGAGATCAGATCAATGCCTGTGAATTTTTGCTGGAAAAAATAGAAAAGGAGCTTAAAGAAGATGCTCCCATGTTGGCTCATCAGGGAAATATCATTTGTGATGGGGTGGATGCTGAATTGGATGAATACCGTAAATTGGCTACCTCTGGAAAAGATTACCTGGTGCAGATTCAGCAAAGGGAGGTGCAGCGGACTGGTATCAGTAGTTTGAAAATTGCCTATAATAAGGTCTTTGGTTATTATTTGGAGGTTTCCAATGCCCACAAGGATAAAGTGCCTGCCGAATGGATCAGAAAGCAGACCTTGGTGAATGCCGAGCGTTATATTACCGAGGAACTAAAAGAATATGAAGATAAAATTCTTCATGCAGAAGATAAGCTAATCGTTCTCGAGCATAAGTATTTCAACCTTTTGGTGCAGAGTGCCGGGGAGTATGTTACGCAAATACAGGAGAATGCCCGGATATTGGCCACGGTGGATTGCTTGGTGTCCTTTGCCCAAGTGGCGATCAATAATCACTATTGTAGGCCAAAGGTGGCAGATACCGATACCTTGGAGATCAAGGACGGTCGTCATCCCGTGATCGAAAAGCAGCTTCCTATTGGTGAGGATTATGTGCCCAATGATATTTATTTGGATAATAGTTCACAGCAGGTCATCATTATTACAGGCCCCAATATGGCGGGTAAATCGGCCTTATTGAGGCAGACAGCCTTGATCGTATTGATGGCGCAGATGGGAAGTTTTGTGCCGGCCTCCTATGCCCGGATCGGGATCATTGACAAGGTCTTTACTAGGGTGGGGGCTTCTGATAACCTTTCAAAAGGGGAATCAACCTTTATGGTGGAGATGACTGAGACGGCCAGTATTTTGAATAATCTATCTGACAGGAGCTTGGTGTTAATGGATGAAATCGGCCGTGGTACCTCTACCTATGATGGTATTTCCATTGCTTGGTCTATTGTGGAGTTTTTGCATAACCACCCTAAGTTCAAGGCTAAGACCTTGTTTGCCACTCACTATCATGAATTGAACCAATTGGCAGAGGATTTTCCTAAAGTGAAGAACTTTAATGTTTCAGTGAAAGAGGTTGGAGATAAGGTGATCTTTATGCGTAAGCTGAAAGAAGGGGGTAGTGAACATAGTTTTGGTATTCATGTAGCGCAGATGGCCGGTATGCCTAATCCAGTGGTGTTAAGGGCGGCTGAGATTATGGGACATCTGGAGCAGGACAAGGATATGCACAAGCAACAGGAGAAAATGAAAGATGTTCCAAAGAACAATTTCCAGTTGAGTTTGTTTGAGATTGATCCAAAGTTCAAGGAGGCACAGGAGCTTTTGGATGCTATTGATATCAATACCATTTCTCCTGTTGAGGCGCTTTTGAAGCTCAATGAAATCAAGAAAAAATTAGAATAAAAAATCTTGTTGAAAATCAGTAGAATACGTGTTGTTGAGTAAAAAACAAGAAAAATTTTTATCAGAGCACTTGCGGTTTAGAAAAGTCTGCGTACATTTGCACTCACAATGACGGAGATAACACGGTCAAAGTCAATGTTTCTAAACAAGCGAAAGTAGCTCAGCTGGTAGAGCACGACCTTGCCAAGGTCGGGGTCGCGAGTTCGAATCTCGTCTTTCGCTCTCAAGGGCCCTTGTAAGAAGGGCTTTCTTGTTTCTGGAATTAGTTATTGGTTCCATAACAAGAGAAAGAAAACTTCTATTCAAACTAGAAGAAGCCGGGATGGTGGAACTGGTAGACACGCAAGACTTAAAATCTTGTGGCCATTAGGCCGTGCGGGTTCGATTCCCGCTCCTGGTACAGAAGCCTCGTAGCAATACGGGGCTTTTTGTATTTTAGTGCAATGTACATTGTTTATGCCATATCGAGTGAAGTCAGGAATTATATTTATGTAGGGTTGACTTCTGATCTGGAAAATCGTTTTCACCGTCACAATTCAGGTTATGAAAGAACCACAAAGCCTTACCGTCCTTTTAGACTGATATATAAGAAGCATTTTGAAACGCGTTTGGAAGCAAGGGATCATGAGAAATATTTGAAAGGCACATCGGGAAAACGGTTTTTGAGAGAGAATTATCTTTAAGGTTGTGCGGGCCTGTCTACCGCCCATAGCCGTCAGGCTAAGGAATTAACCGCTTGATTTAAAGATAGTTTTCCTTTCTTTCTCTCCAGCAACAATATCTTTGGTGCTATTTCAGCCAGCTTTTCCATAAAATTAATGATTTTGCGGGGCACCTTTATAGCTTCCATCAATTGGTCTGATAGGTTTTTAATATGCTTAAAATATTTCCATACGCTACACAGGACTTTTTTGTGTTTATAGATCCTTTGCTGCAACCAATTGAATATATTCATATTAAGAATGATCCAGATGAGTTTTCCATATAGCTGGCACTCAAACCTTTCTATCTTACCTGTTGTGAACTCGTTGATTGTTGCCTGTGACTTCCATACTTTGAACAACAGCTCTATCTGCCATCTGAGGGAATATACCGTTCTTATATTTTCCGCACCCAGAAACCTCCGGGGCACATTGGTAACCATTATGTTTAGCTGTGCCCTTATTTTGAAAGCAGTTGAAACCCTGTTTCCGGTTGACCGGGCCTGTTTGGATGTTTTGCGAAGCCTTTTTTCATAAGTGGCAGTATCGGCCAAAGAGATTACTGCCCGGGCCGGTATTCTCTCCTTTTTGCCCAGGAAGACCTCTACTTCCATGTGGTGCAACTGGTGCTTCTTCAGTTTTTTCAGGTAGTCCTTGACATCAATAGGGTCTTTGGATGTTGTACAGGGGTAGATATTGGTTTTCGGGGCCAGTCTGCAGACAAAATAGGCCTTTGCTGAATTTACCATGGAAAGGAAGTTCAGTGTGCAATAGCCGAGGTCTCTCAGGAAAAGGTCTCTCTCCTGGATATTATGGGTGGATTCCCTGGAATCCGACTGGTCATTCCTGACCCCGTTTGTAAGCCTGAGGTCCATGCTCTGTCCGCTGAGAAAATCATATTCGTATTGGATGCTTATCATGGAGGAGGAGTTGTGAAGGGCCCCTCGATATCCTTTGTATTTTTTGGAAAACGAATCGGGAAGGGCAAATTTTGTGGAATCCTTTATCCTGATCCTGTTGAAATGGCTCTTAAGAATATTTATGTTTCCCGGATATTGGATCCTTTGGGACAAAAGATTATCCAGGCAGCTTTTCAGGAATCCCACCGCTTTGCTGCTGAAGCGGTCATGAAGTGACTGTTTAGTGATTTTAATCCCAAAATCCTTGAAAAGATAGGATACCATGTCCAAAAGACTGAAATGGTCGCCCCTATGATAAGCAAAGACCAAACTGAAAAGAAATTGAAAACCGTCAAGCTTGGATTTCCTTACCAGAAAGCCACTCTTTCTGGCCAGGGAATTAATGTTGCCGGGATCAAATACAAAATTGATTTTTTCTGCTAAAATTCTTTCTTTTTTCCGTAAATATCTTCGGTAATTATCTCTTAATCATTAAAAAATTTAATATATTTAATAAAGAAAAAGGCGGTAAACCACCACGTTAAGCCGCCTTTTTCAACCAAACAAACAGACACAAATATGAACAAAAGGAAGAATGATCCCAAGGGGGATCTACGCCTTATTTGTAACGCGCTCACCAGTAACGTGTTACAGCCTTAAACTGACGGCTATGGCCGGCGAGGCAGGTACAGAAGCCTCGTAGCAATACGGGGCTTTTTGTATTTTAGGGAAATGTATATTGTTTATGCCATATCGAGTGAAATCAGGAATTATATTTATGTAGGGTTGACTTCTGATCTGGAAAATCGTTTGGGATCAAGCGGAAAAGTTGGAGGAAAACAGTCTATTTTAGTTTTGATATGCGCTATTTATTAACCACAGATGGACTAAAGATGAAGACGGATATGCTTATTTATTATACATCTGTGTTCATCCTTTTCATCTGTGGTTAATATATCAATTTAGAAAGTTTGTGCGCTATAATTATTGTTTGTGATTTCTTTGTCGAGTCGAGGCTTTTTGTACTAGTAGTCATAATCCCAAAATCTTAATATGACCCAAGGGCTTTTCAATGATTTAATTTTAAAATAGTCCTTTTTAGTTAACAATAAGCCTCTGATGATGTGTTTAGCATTTTAATTGATTTAATCCACTTTTATGGTGGTGTACAATGTTGGCCTTATTGTTGATGTTGAGGGATACCTAATATATATTTACTATAATGTCCAAATGGCATTTAATTGTTTCTGTTTACCGTCACCATCAAAACTATAATATTATGAAAAAGATACTCGGAGTATTTTTGTCAGTACTTGTGGTCTTGGTCTCATGTACCAATAATGAAGGACCTGAGACGCCTGCTGGAGAAGCACCTGTCTTGCCACCGGAATTGAGTATGGCGCCAGATATGAGCATGTTTGATGACCAAGGGTCGGAAGGTAATCGTGAAATACAAGTAGGTAATTGGGCCTATGCTGCGATTAATGTCGGGGTGTATTCAGCCATACTGTATCAACACCTTGTCATCCCAGTGACTGCATTTAAGGCCACTATAGGTACAGATGCTATGTATAATGAATCAGAAGGCTTATGGGTTTGGGAAAAGGCTTTTGAGATAAGCGGAAAGGGTTCATATAGTATTAGACTAACAGCTGAAGTGCTTGAAGAGGATGTTTTTTGGATGGGGTATATTTCCGGTGAGGGGGTAAGCAACTTTGTGTGGTTTACTGGTGAGTCCAATAAAAATGGAGAAGAAGGTAGTTGGAACCTTTATGAGGGGCCCGAAAGCGCCAGTGTATGGCTTTCCAATAGATGGGAAATTGATAGGGAAGCAGAGAGTGGCTTTACCAAATTTACTGTAGAAAAAGAAGGGGAACACATGGGGAGTTCCATCAGGTATGCTGTAAATACTGATGAGTATTTTGATAGAATGGTTACTATCGTCAATGCAGCTGAAGAAAACACGATTTATGTGGATTGGAGGAGTGAGGAGAAAAATGGAAGAGTAAAGAGTTTAGCCCATTTTGGAGATGAATTGTTTCACTGTTGGGATGGTAGCTTGCAAAATGTAGATTGTGAGTAACAAAAGCAGTCTATTGATAGCTATAAAGCCCGATGAACTTCTGTTTACCGGGCTTTTGTTGTCTTAGGGGGTAGGCATTAACTTTGTCTAAAGTGATTCATATTTTAGTTTTCTGAAATCATTTTCCCTTAAGATATATTGTATATCAGCGATTGTGCCCATTTTTACATTTTTTCCAGCTTTGATGCTGATGATCTTATGCTTTTTTTTGCCTTTGAGATGCTCTGTTATTGATGCGGACAGTTGGCCCTTAGGGATTGTCTCGCCATTGAGATATAATTGTCCCTTTGAATGGTGGATAATGAGCGTATTGGATTCATTAGATATTGTGGATAATTCCTCTCCAGTATCGCAGGCCAATAGGGTACAGGCAAGTACCATAAGCGAATATAATAAATGTAGTTTCATGATTATTGTATTTTGCTTTGATTGGTTTCAATGTATTAAAAAATTAGTTCAAATAAAACTATGTGATTAGTTTTATTTGATAAGTGTAATATAATTTTGATCATTGCCCATTTTGCTTCTTTAAATGCTATATTGACTTAGGTTTTGTCAGAACAAAAAAATGATGCAATGAGATTGATTCAGCTTTTATTACTGCTAATTGTTATTGCGGCTTGTGACAGCAGCGAGGAAACAGTTGAAGAGAAAAACTGGTATAAAGGGAACTTGCATACCCATTCTTATTGGAGTGATGGAGATGATTACCCGGAGATGATCATGGATTGGTATAAATCCCATGGATATGATTTTGCTGTATTGTCAGATCATAATGTGTTGGCCAGGCAGGAAAAGTGGAAACTGATTCCAAAATCACCTACGCACAAAAAGGCATTAGATAAGTATTTGGCAAAATTTGGTGAGGAATGGGTTGAATATCGAGAAGACTCAGCAGGGAGGGTGGAAGTGAGGCTGAAAAAATTGGAAGAGTATAGAGGGCTTTTTGAAGAAGATGGCAAATTTCTGATTATTGAATCAGAAGAGATTACGGCAGGTTTCGAGAAAAAGCCCTTGCACATGAATGTTACCAATATTCAAGAATTCATTGCACCGCAGGGAGGCAGTTCGGTACCTGAAATTTTGCAGAACAATTTGGATGAGGTGAAGGAGCAGCGAGAGGCAACAGGCGAGCCCATGTTTTTGCATATCAACCATCCTAATTTTGGCTGGGCAATTACACCTGAGGATATCATGCAGCTCAATGGTGAAAGATTTTTTGAGGTATATAATGGCCATCCTTATGTGAATAATTATGGTGATTCTTTGCGACCAAGTATGGAGGTGCTTTGGGATAAGGTGCAAGTGGCTTATCTGCAGGCTGGCAAGCCATTATTATATGGCTTAGCTGTGGATGATGCACATCATTATCATGTTTTTAATGAGAAGAGCAGTAATCCTGGGCGCGGTTGGGTGGTTGTAAGATCTGCTGAACTTGCGCCAGCTGCACTGGTGGAGGCAATGGAGGCAGGAGATTTCTATGCATCGACGGGGGTAAGTTTAGAAAAATTGGACTTCGACGGAAGGACCTTAAGTCTGAAAATTGAGGAAGAGGAAGGTGTAGACTATACCGTTCAATTTTTTGGTACCAGAACATCCAGTCCAGAAATGTACGGTGAATTGTTTAAGGAAGTCGAAGGCTCTCAGGCTGAATATACCATGCAAAAGGAAGATATGTATGTTAGGGCAAAAATTGTTTCTAATAAGTTAAAGGAAAATCCATATAAACCTGGGGATACTGAGGTAGCTTGGACGCAACCTGTACGTATGGAACAGTAAGATTTAGGGATAGGAACTGTCATTTGGATTGAAAATAAAGCTTTGGGATTAAAGAAGTGTTTTGTTTACGCTATTTTTTTAGGTCTTTTGGACTAGATTAGTTATTTTTCGGGTGAAAATACTTGTCCTACCTTTGGTGCATTGTTTTCATTTTAAAACTTTAAATCCATTTTAGCATTGAATACCATATCTCCAATTGACTTAATGATCATCATAGCCTACCTCATTTTGATTGTGGTGGTAGGTCTTTGGTTTAGTAGAAAAAGTAAGAACAGTAGTTCTGGTTATTTTTTGGCTGGAAAGTCCCTTACCTGGTCGGTTATTGGAGCTTCTTTATTTGCTTCCAATATCTCCACGGTTCATTTGGTCGGACTGGCAGAGTCAGGATTTAGGGATGGAATCGTATGGGGGAATTTTGAATGGTTTTCGGCTTTTGAGTTGATTATATTGGCCTTTTTGTTTGTTCCTTTTTTCCTTAGGACCAAGATCGCCACCTTGCCAGAATTCTTAGAAAAACGATATGACAGTAGGTCCAGGATGATTCTGGCCATCTTTAGTATTTTGGCAGCCTTGTTTATGCATATTGGCGTGAGCTTTTATGCTGGTGCGGTGGTTTTTGAGCATATTTTTGGCTTGAACATCATGGTTTCCATTTTGATCATCGCCCTAGCCACTGGTATTTATACGATTATCGGAGGACTTACTTCGGTGGTTATCACAGAAACTGTACAGACGGTAATATTGATTTTTGGTTCTTTGGCGATTACCCTTTTGGCCATTTATAAGTTGCCTGAAATGGGTATTGCCTCCTATGATGCTTTAAAGGATGCGGTAGATCCAGACCGACTAAAGGCCGTAAGCTTTGACAGTGCCAAGAAGGGCTTCACCTTTATGGATATGCTTTTTGGGCATTTGGTTTTGGGGATTTGGTATTGGTGTACAGATCAGACGATAGTGCAGCGGGTATTGGGAGCTAAATCTGAAAAGGAGGCCAAGCTTGGGGCACTATTTGCCGGATTCCTAAAAATCCTTCCGGTTTTTATCATGGTGGTGCCAGGAATATTGGCCTATGCCCTTTTCCGAGAAGAAATTGGAGATGATACCAAGCAGGTATTGCCTGTAATGATTATGAACCTTTTGCCCATTGGTATGAAGGGATTGATGGTGGCAGCCTTATTGGCGGCAGTGATGAGTAGTGTGGCTGCAGCCTTGAATAGCTGTGCTACCCTGGTAGTTTTTGATGTTTTCTATAAGCTGAAACCAGATCTGTCCGATCAGGGTAAAGTACGAATAGGACGTATTACTGGGGTGGTGGTATTGGTGATGGCAGTAATTTGGTCTCCATTCTTGGGAGATCTTGGGGCCATTTTTGAGTTGATCAACCAGATGTTCAGCATTTTTGCACCCTCCATTGTAGCGGTGTTTTTATGGGGAGTCATTTCTAGAAAGGGTACTGCCAATGCTTCCTTTTGGACTTTGCTACTTGGTAGCTCCTTAGCGGCCATATTCTTTATCATTGAAAAGTACGTTCCTATAGCTGGAACAGCCAATTTTATTTCAAGTGAAGAAGGTTTAGGGCTTAACTGGTTGAGACAAACCTATCTATATTTTGGTATTTCGACCTTGATTTATGTCACGGTATCGGTTTTGGATACTTCTAAACAAGATATTCCAGAGGAGTTTTACTTAAAGATGCACAAACCATCTCGTTTGGTCAACTATCTCAGTGTTTTGCTGGTACTCGTCATGTTAACGCTTTACTATATCTTTTATTAATTATGCAGATTAATCAGCGCGTTAGTTTACCAAATGAGCCATTGCCGATTGTGATTATTGGTGCAGGAGGAATTGTGAAAGATGCCCATTTGCCTGCTTATAAAATGGCTGGTTTTAGGGTTCAGGGCATTTTTGACCCTGATATCAAAAAAGCAAGATCACTACAGCAACAGTTCCCCGGAGTGGGACAGGTTTATATGAGCCTTAGTGATTTGATTGAGGATGGCCTTGCGACCAGGGCCGTTTTTGACATCGCAGTTCCTGCAAGTAAAGTGAACAGGATATTGGAGGAATTGCCCAAGGGGGCTGCCGTACTCATCCAAAAACCCATGGGGGAGACATTGGAGCAGGCTGAGGCTATTCATGCGATTTGTCAAAGAAAAAAACTTGTCAGTGCAGTGAACTTCCAACTTCGGTATGCTCCCTATGTTTTAGCGGCCAGGGATTTGATTGACCGGGGGCTTTTGGGAAGTATTTATGATATAGAGATCAAGGTAAATGTTTACACTCCTTGGCAGCTTTGGGACTTTTTATTTGAACTGCCGAGGATGGAGATTTTATACCATAGCATCCATTACCTTGATTTGGTCAGGAGCTTTTTGGGTGATCCGAATAAAGTATATGCCAGCACCATAAAACATCCAAAAATGCCAGATTTGGCTTCTACACGTTCGAGTATCATCCTTGATTACGATGAGTATACACAGGCACGGGTCATGACCAATCATGGACATGAGTTTGGGCTAAAGCATCAGGAATCTTACTTGAAGATTGAAGGTACCAAGGGAGCCATTAAAATCAGGATTGGGCTTTCTTTAGATTATCCCAAGGGCATGCCGCCAATAATGGAATATACGATTTTGGAAGATGGGAAAGGTTGGCAAGAACTGCCTTTGGAAGGTGGTTGGTTTCCACATGCTTTTGTAGGGACCATGGCCGGTCTTCAGCGGTTTTACCAAGGGGAAACGGAGGACTTGCCCCACAGTACGGCAGATGCATTACAAACCATGAAATTGGTAGAGACAGCCTACAGGTCCAGCGAAGAAGGCGGGACAAAATTTTGATTGATACAAAGATAATACTTAGAAAATATGAACTCAGTAGTAATTAAAAAGGGAATTGCAGAAGATGCACGCTTTGAACTAAAAGATGGTGCTGGATCAGATGCAGTTCATACCACACCTATTTATGCTTATGCCGTATGTCGCTTGCGAACAGACTCAGGGCTTGAAGGAGTGGGTTTGGCCTTTACTTTAGGGGCTGGAAATGAAATGGTATGTAAGGCAATATCCTATTTGGTCAAGCATCTTGAAGGAAGGGAAATTAATGAGTTGATGGCTGATTTCGGCAAAACCTATAAGGCCATGGTCGATGATCCCAATTTCCGTTGGTTGGGACCACATAAGGGAGTGGTGCATTTGGCAGTAGCTTCAGTGGTAAATGCTTGTTATGATCTTTGGGCCAAATCAAAGGGCTTACCATTATGGCAATTATTGATTGAACTAAGTCCTGAAGAAATCGTCAATACCTTGGATTTCTCCTATTGTGAAGAGGTACTTTCCAAACAAGAAGCCATTTCCCTGCTCAATTCCAAGAATAATGGAAAGATGGAGCGCAAAAAGATATTGGATCTAGGCTATCCTGGGTATGATACTTCTATTGGCTGGTTTAATTACTCTGATGAAAAAGTAGCTGATAATATCAAAAAGGCCATGGATATGGGTTTTACAGCCATGAAATTAAAGGTGGGATCCAAAGATGCTGCTAGAGATATCAGAAGGGCCCAAATGGTAAGGGAAATTGCTGGAGACAAGGCCACGATCATGTTTGATGCTAACCAGCAGTGGAACCTTCAGCAAGCCATTAGTATTTGTAAGGAACTTCTTCCTTTGAATCCCTATTGGGTAGAGGAGCCGACCCATCCTGATGATGTTCAGGCCCATGTGACTTTGGCCAAAGAAGTACCTGTTGATTTAGCCTTAGGCGAGCATGTGCCAAACAAGGTGATTTTCAAGAATTTCCTTCAATCTGGCTGTATGAGCTTTAATCAAGTTGATGCAGTTCGTGTGGGTGGGATTTCAGAATTTATTTTGATCAGTTTACTTTCGAAAAAATTTGAGGTACCAGTGGTTCCTCATGTTGGAGATATGGGACAGATTCACCAGCATTTGGTTTTATTCAATCATATTACCATGGACCATCCTGCTTTGCTTTTGGAGCATATTCCCCACTTAAAGCAATATTTCCAACATCCCGTACAAATTATTGATGGGCGATACAAAACTCCACAAGAACCGGGAATCGGTGCTGAGTTGATAGGTTATTGATGTGGATAAATGTAAACTGTCTGTAGAACTAGATGTATGATAAAAAATCGGCCTTATGATAAAAATCGGCCGATTTTTTTGTGCCTGACGAACAGCTGAAAATGGATCTTCAGTGGCGGTGTTTTTTCCTACCCCTGCTGATTGTGAAAGGAATCCGTTTATTTATTGTTGATAAGCCTTAGCGCTTCCTTTTTACTTAGCTTTGACAATGAGGTCTTTTCTACAAAGTCCATTACCCAGTTGGGATTGGTTTTGCTGTACTGCCGGAGAATCCATCCTATAGCTTTGTTGATAAAAAATTCCTTTGATCCAAGTAATGGTTTGATAGTGTGGACAAGTAAGTTTGTATCCAAGTTTTTCTTATAGTTGAGCTGAAAGAGTAGGGTTGAGCGCTGCAGCCATAAATGATCACTGGCCAACCACTTATCCACATATTTTTTTCGGTTTTGGGGGAATTGTTCAAAATAGGTCCCTATTAATTTTACTGCAATAAAATCCACCGTGTCCCACCAAGATTTGTTTTTAACCATGTATTCAAAAAGGTCTATGTCCTGAGGTTCAAGTTTTTTGACATATTTATAAGCTAATTCCTGGGCAAATAATTGGAAATCCCTTTCTGGTTTATTCCATAGGATTTCCACCAGTTCGGGCAGTTTGTCCTTGGGAGGAAGGTTGCTTTTCATAAGAAAGGGTTGCTGTATTTTTCTTCTCAAAGGAGTTTTGAGACCAAAAAAATCAAAATTATTTTTCATATAGGCTTTTTGGCCTTTTGCTACAATAGTATTGGCATGTAGCCTGAATTCATCTTCAAGCGTTCTTATGTATGCGTCTATCAAATCTTTTGTCAACAGTCAATCCATAAAAGATTGCATATCTTTATTCCTTAAATCAAGCCCGCCCTGCAAAATGGAATTAAGGTTTACCAAATAAAAGGTCCAGCCAGTCTTGCAACCTACATGATAATTTTCTTTGGTGGTACTGTAATGTGGAATATTTTCTTGGTCCAGTTGAATGATCGACTTATCCTTGTCTTTGTGAATGGTTACACTGACAATGCCAGCCTTTCCAAAACTGAATTTTAGGTGATCCTTGCCATTGAGCTCAATGATTTCTCCTTCTTCCATGACCGTGTCCGGATAGCCGTGCCATAACCATTTATAAGTGTCGAGTAGGTGGATAGGTTCTTTTTTGGTCCGGATTTTTCCAGAAGCATCTTTAAATTCTGCCGAACGTAGAAACCAACTCTCAAGCCCTGCTGAACTGGTCCAGGCATCATAGATGCTTTTTACATCACTCTTTATGGGGGTTTTTATGGTAAACCTGCTCCAGTCAAATGTACTATTTTCAGCCATGCTTATAGGAATTAGGGTTTTAGCTCATGTTGTCGTGGAATCTTCCATGAAACTTCAAGGCCTGTTTTATATGTGCCAGATGGTGCTCGCTGTGCCAGGCATACATGCCAATGGTTTCTTCCAAATGGATTTCTCTTCTATGCTCGGGGTGGTAATAAGTCTTTTTTAGCTCTTTTTCACCCAAGCTCTTCAGTAATAAGGTCCAGCGGTGGTGTAAGCTTGAGATGAGCATAAGGGAGGAGGAAAGATCCTTTTCATCATAATCTGCCAATTCCGCCCAGCGGTCTTCATAATAGGGTTTGATGCTAGGTGTATCTTCTGTCAGGGCCAGTTTGAAACGTATTATGCTGTTGAGGTGGCTATCTGCACAATGATGTACCAGCTGCCTGATATTCCAAGAACCAGGCCTGTATTGCCACTCTTTCTGTTCATCTGTCAGGTCTTGGCCAAGCTCTCTAATCCTTTCAGGAAAACTGGCAATGGTGTTTATCCAGCTTTTGATTTTTTCATCATCTATGGTCTTTGGACACTTGAAAGTGCCGATGGGGTATTTAAGTTGTTGAAGTTCAAGGTCAGTCATAAGGCCGTAAAATTTGATTGTTTTTACAATTTAAAAATTCTTTGGCGGAAACCTTGTTACTGATTGAAAACTACCGGTCCTTTTTGTCCCATCAGATAAGGGGCACATTGAGATAGTAATGGGGTACTAATGTAAATATTATTCGTTTTTTACTGACATTTCGTCTTTTTTCATCACATTGATCTGGCCTTTTCCCGCCCCATACAGACCATTTTTGAAGTTTCCATCACAAGCTTCCAGCATCATTTTTTTGAGCTGCTCCAATTTTTCCGGATTTTGCGATGCAAGGTCGTTTTCTTCTTTATAATCGTCGGGTAGGTAATAAAGCTCAAAGATATTCTTTCTAAGATATGACCTTATTTTCCAGCCATCTTTGGTGATTAAGGTGGGGCCTTCAAATGAAGAATGTACGATATAATCATGCTCTTTTTGCTCTCCAGTACCTAACAAGGTGCTTAGGAATGAGATACCATCTGAACCGGTTTTATTTGCAAATCCAGTCAGTTCTGCAAGGGTAGGTAAAAAGTCATAATTGGTGACCAATAAGTCAGAAGTACTTCCTGGCTTTATTTTGCCCGGCCAGCGTACGATCAAAGGAACCTCAATGCCCCCTTGCAAGTTGCTTCTTTTCATTCCTGCGCGGCCATTATTGCCATCGAAGACATCACCTGCCAGTTCACTGTAATACTTTCTTTCGAGATTGTCAAAGCGTTCCCTGGTTTGCATGTTAGTGTAAGGTTTCAATACCCGGTCTTTCATGCTGTAATAAATTTCATGGCCATTGTCCGAAGTGAAAATTACCATGGTGTTTTCATCCATTCCATTTTTCTCCAGTTCGCTGAGGATCTGTCCGACATTGTCATCCAGCATTTTTACCATAGAGGCATATTCTTTTTCGATTTGTGTCAAGTCTTCCAATTTGGCGATTTCAGGATGAACTGCTGGGATAGACACAGGTCCATGGGGCAGTTGGGTGGGGAAGTAAAGGAAAAATGGTTGGTCTTTCTTTTCCCGGATAAAACCTAGGACTTTTTCCATGAACAGGTTTTGGGAATATACTTTCTTTCCTGTCATATCCCACCGTTCTCTGTAGGCTTCCTCAGTTTCCATTTCAATGCTCTTACCACCATTGATAAGGGTATTTCCAGGGATTTCTACTAGCTCACCATTTTCAAAAAGAAAAGGCGGATAGAAACCATGTGCGCGCACATGGTCCAAATATCCTAAATAGTGGTCCCAGCCATGTCGCTTCATCTGCATATCTGAGGCCGAAAAACCCCATTCCAGCTTTCCAAACTGTGCAGTGGTATAACCCGCCTCTTGAGCCACTTGGCCGAGAAATACTTGGTCTTCGGGAATGGGACTGAGGACTGAATTGATCATGGATTCTATTTCTTCATGCTTGTATTTTCCTGTACTGATGTTTTCATAAAGTTTTGCATTAGTAATTTCAAACCCATCTTCATGACAATCATGCAAGCCACTGATCAAGGCCGCCCTTGCTGGTGCACAAAGCATACTTCCGCTGGCATTGGTAAAGCGCATGCCTTCTGCTGCCAAACGGTCAATATGAGGAGTGCTGATATATGGCTGGCCTTCATGACTAAGCAGCCCTTTTCCCAGATCATCTGCATAGATTAAGATGATATTGGGTTTTTCATTGTTTTTGGTCATTTTATCCTTACAGGAACTCACAATAAGGAATGATGCAATGACAAAAATGATTTGGGTTTTAATATTCATATTGTATAGGATGATATAGAGTTGGCTTACCTTACTTTGACTTCAGAAACCAAGGCTGCTGGATCCAGGACTTTTTGTCTTTCTTCTGGACTGAGTGATAGCTCAGCGATAGTTTTCGATTGTGAGGGTTTATGAAGGAGGAAGATAATGATCAAAATGCCAGCAAGTCCCAGGAACAAGATGTCTGCACTGACAAAATAGGCCACGATAGCCATGATCGCAGGAACTTCCAGCATTGCGTATTTCAACACCAAAGCAGTAATATATCCAGTGAGCTTGTCCTTCAATGATTTACACTGTTTATGTTTAATCAATTGCTTCTTGAAATAGATGCCGCTGCCAAAAATGGAAGCTAATACAAGACTTGGAATCAGAAACTTTAGAAAAAGATGAAAACTTTCATTGGGATGTTCAGGTAGTTCTGCCAAAAAGTAGGCGGCGGTAAAGAAGGCGATTTGCGTGATCAGTAACATGTTATAAAGAATAGACATGTTTTTGAAATACTCTTTCGATGATTGGGCCTGTGTACGCATATGAATTAGCTAGTCAGTTCTTTTGAAAAATAATATTAAGTATAAATTTATAAACTAACTAGATGGTGCATAGTCTACAGCCCAGATAGGATAATTGTTGATAGATTTTGAGCAAAATTATATGGAAACTGCGTGAGAGTTTACTGAAACAGTGCTTTTTATTAGAGAAAACTTTTGGGGAGATTTCATTTCAGAAGCTGTAAGCCAGCATACTGATCACTATGGCCAAAATGCTTATTCGTAGGTTTTTGGCCAATGCTGCCCATATACATATAGCAGTAGTTAACATATGTTTAATAGAAGAGAATTGTTGTGATGCCTGATAGTCTGACCAAGATCCTTTTCCTTCGTAGTAATAAAAAGTATCCATTTCAAAGAGCTCAGGAGTATTCAAGTATTCGGCAAAAGCATACAAGAAAAATACCAAGGAAACCATACCCAGGGCGAGTACTAATGGAACCAGGTAATGTTGGTTAAACTGCTGTGTTCTTGTTTTCATATTTAGCTGCGTAGACTTTTTGATGGCTTCAATTTACGTAAAAGCATTATTCCTAAGCTTTTTATGATAAATATCAAAAGTGATCCATACACTAAGCTAGTGACGATCAGGGAGGGGATTCCTATGCCGTAATGCATGCTTAAGATGGCGGTGACCACCAAGAAGGATAGCATGCCCAAAGACCATTTTGTCAGTGTCGTACTGATGGGTTGGGGATTGCTTGCTTTCTGCTTTTTGGTGCGCTCTAAGTAAATGATAAAGCCACTCAAGGAGAGGTAGGCAGAACAGAGTGCCAGAAAACAGTACAATAATTTCAAAGGAAGTCCTGCAAAGTCCCCAAAATGAAATGACTCCTGTACAAAGAACAGTTTGTCCCCAAAGTCCTGTTCGCTGATATTGTACCGATGTAGTTGGCGATAATCAGCCTTGTCCAAGACTAATTTATTGGTTCTTCTTTCATAGGTCTGGCCTTTTACATTTCCATAAATATGGATTAGAGCTTCTCCATTAGTCGTAGGGCGGATATTCCAAGGCTGCATTTCTGGGAATTCTTCCTGGATTCTATTCATTATTAGATCATAATCCAAAGGAAACACCGTGTCATCAGCTTTGCTAAGGGGCTTTTCATGTCTGATATAACTATTGGGCAGTTCCATGTCTGCGGCTTGCATCAAGTATGCCTGCAAGCCTAGCCAGGCACCAGTAACGGCGATTACGAAGTTAAATACCAAGGTGGCCACACCAATCATTTTGTGGATGTCTCCTTGAGTGATTCGGGTGTTTTTTTTACGGATTTCACCAAAGGCATGTGTTTTCATGAATTTTCCATAAATAAGGAAGCCCGTTAGGGTAGAAATCAATAGGGCAATTCCTGCCAATCCAACGATTTGCCTGCCATATTCTGCTTCATAAAACCGGACATGGATATTCCTGAGGTAATAGCTGAAAGACTCAAAATAGTTTCTTTGACCTAGAATTTCTCCGGTGTAGGGGTTGATATAGACCTCCCAAAACATGGGGTATAAGTCTTGGGCTTCTTTGGGTTTAAGGCGGATGTTCCAGGTGTCGACGTAAGCCTTTGGTAGTTCCACCTCAAAAAGGTTTTTGTCCGGATTGGCGGCCAAGGCCTTATTCACTGCCTCAGTCAAGGAAACGGTCTTGGATTGCTTTTCTACTTTGGTCAGATGGGGATTGAGTGCCCTGTCTATTTCGGGACGAAACAAGGCTGCTGCACCAGTGATGCACAGAAAGGCAATCACCACGCCGGTATATAGGCCCAGCCAATTATGAATCCGCCAAAGTAGTTTTGTATCCATATTTATAAACCCAAAAAACTTCCGGTGATTATCCGGAAGTTTTAAATGTTATTGTTCTATTTATTTTTAATTAGAAGACATAAGAAATGGTGGTCATTACATTCCTAGGTGCACCAGGGAAGGCTCTCAAGTAGTCATATCCACCTACCCAATGTTTTTTATCCAGTACATTGTTGATGTTCATTTGGATCTGGAATTTTTTCATTTTGTAATAGAGTGCAGCATCTACTAATTGATAGGAAGGAAAAACTGGCGGTTCTGCAGTTGACCCTAGTGAACCATATCTTTCTGTTACAAAGTTGGCGCCCAATCCAAATCCAAGCCCCTTAAAAGAACCATCGCTAATGATGTATTTGGTCCAGATATTTCCTGCATGTTTTGGGGCATTGGGTTTTTGTCTTCCGATTAGGTTTTCATCATCACTTTCTTCAATGGTCGCTTCATTAAAGGAATAGTTGGCCACTAAGCTCCAGTTATCAGTGATTTTTCCAGCAAGGTCCAGTTCAAAACCTTGGGAAACATCTTTTCCAGTTTGCATTAGCAGATCAGGGTTTCCTGGTTCATTGGCATTGTAAAGCGCACCTTTTTCGGTAAGGTAGTAAAGGGCAACAGAGGCGCTCAATCTACCTTCAAACCAATCGCTCTTTGCACCAATTTCTTTTAATTCACTGGTCAAAGGATCAAAAGGCCCTCCAGCAAGTGGGTCGTTGATTACACTGGCTGTTTGTGGTTGATAGCCTTGTACATAAGTACCATAAAGGTTGATATTAGTATTAAGTTCATAGACCAAACCCACTCTTGGAATCAGGGCGTTTTGGGTGACTTTTTCCTCATCTTCACTTTTGTAATTGAGTACATCCGTATAATATTCCTGTCTTAAGCCCAAAAGTACCTGTAGTTTACCTATGGTGGCTTGCTCTTGAATATAAATTCCGTTGGAGTAAAGCTGTGATTGGGCGAAAATATTAGTGCTGTACAGGTATTTGCTGATATCCCTGATCTGATTGGCAAATGGGTCGGTCAGATCAAAATGCGGTACTACAGGGATAGGGTTTCCATCCGCATCTAAAGCATATTGGTCTTTATTGGCAGGGTTATAAGAATTGGTGGCGCCACTTCCGTCGGCCAATAAATATCCTCTGGCTTGTATCTGTGAACCGCCTGGGTGAAGTACTTGCTGGAAGTAGTCATAGCCCAATAGCATTTTATGACTGACACTTCCTGTATTGAAATTGTAGTTGAAGTAGTTGTTGAAGTTATTATTGCTCCAACTTCTTTTTCTGATAGACATCCTCATTTCCACTTTTTCTGGATCTAGGCTGCCATCGCCAAGGGCGGCATATTTATTATTGCTTCTGTGTTCCAAGAGATCTTCCTGATAGTTGGATCTCATAAAGATGGAGTTAAAGCTCAGGCCTTCTGTAAATTCATGACGAAGGGAGATGGTGGCATTGACACTTTCTTCCTTTAAATAATCATTGGCGGCATTCAGGGCCTTTGTAGTTGGTACGGAATAGAGGTTTCCATCACCAAAAACCGCCTGACCTCTGTCCAGTCTACCGTCTGAGTTTTGGTAAACGATATCCAGGTTAAGTCTGGTTTTATCAGAAGGCAGGAAGGAGAATGAAGGGGCTACAACAAAGTTTTTGTCATATTGTAAATCCCGGAAATTACCGGAGTTTTCATAACCTAAGTTTAGACGGTACAGCAAGGTCCTGTCTTCGGTCATTGGACCGGTGAAGTCTCCCAAGACCCGGAAAGTATTGAAGCTTCCTACTGTGGAGGTGATGGACTGTCTTGATTCAGTCAGCGGTTTTTTGGTTACTCTATTGATGGTGCCACCGGCAGAAGCATTGCCAAAGAGGGCTGAAGCAGGGCCTTTGATGACTTCCACTCTTTCAATATGAGGGATCAGCTGTTGTTTCCAAAAGCTGGTAAATGCACGCATGCCATTCACCAAATTGCCTGATATATCTTGTCCCTTGATACGGTGGCCGCGGATCGTGATATCATTATAAAAAGTAAATTGATTTACGCCACTGATGTTTTTTACTACGTCATTTACCCTAAAGGCACCTTGGTCCAAGGCCAATTCCTTGGTGACATAGCCTATGGATTGGGGAACATTTTTGATGGGGGTGGAAGACTTAGTACCTATAAAGGAACTGGTGTTCTTATAACTGGTTTCTGCTCTACCAAGGATTTCCACCGTTTGAAGTTCCAATTCTCCTTCACTTAGGCTAATATCAATTTGAGTGGTTTTACCCGCGTTGATTTGTATTTGTCGGGTCAATGATTCGTAAGCGAATGAACTGAATTTGACGGTTTGTGGCCCTGTTGGAACATTGTCGAAATGGAATTTTCCATTTTTGTCCGTTAAAGCTCCCAAGTCAGTACCTTCTATCAATACATTGATGTACTCGATTTTTTTTCCTTTTTCATCGGTGACTGTTCCTTCTAGCTGGCCGGTTTGTGCCATAACCAATGAATATAGGCATACAAATAGGGTGAATAGTAAACCTTTTTTCATCATAGATTCTATTTAGACTAATTCTTAATGAGGGCAAAATTAAATCCGATTTGACTGTCTGACAAGGATTTTTTGATTTATTTAGATTTATTCTTATTAATGATAGTCTAAGCTATTACTTTTTTCAGTTCCTTCTTAGCTACGAGCCTTTGGATTTTAAGAGGATGACGGCTTTCTCTTTGTTGATCAAGCTAAAAGTGAATATCAGTCTGTGCCTATTTGCTGAGCAGGATATCCCAGAATTGATTTGGGATTAGAAATGCGAAAAAATTTACTCCTGATTTCTACGGGAAAAGGATTAAAAAATAGAAGATGCTGTCCCAAAAGCTCCTATCATAACAATGGAAGCAATAAATGGACAGCATCTTTTTATTTATCGTTTGGGTTAGTCGATTTTTCTAAACACCAATTCATTGTCACGATTACAGAGCCGTAACTTGCCTTCTTGAATTTGGTAGGTGTATTCTTGGTCATTGATTTTAGCAGTGAAAATTCCTTCTTCCTCCATTTTTGGGCAGGCCATCATGGTAGAAAGTGCCTTTCCGAATTTGATCTTTTGATCTCCCAAGCTGAAAGAGCCATTTATCCTGTTGCATCCGCCAAAGCCATAGAAGCGATTTTCCCTTAGATTAAATTCTATATTGGGAGCTTTGCCTCCTTCAAATAGCTTTTCTCCATTGATACTTTCCAATGCCCAGATATCATTCAGCCTATAGTCGCCTTGATAGTTTCCACAGCCACGGTATTCTTGGTATTCATTTTCTGATTTCAGCTTGGTTTGGATACTTACTTGGTAGTCAGATTCCTTGTCGGCCATGGTGTCTTGGCATTTGCTTCGGATAATGGTGACATATAAACTGCCTTTTTCTGTTTCTGCTCTATAACTAAGACCATTGACATCCTGTATGCGGATAGGCTCCGGAACAGGAGTGATGATTTCATATCCAGAAAGGGTGTTGAAAACCATTTTCTTGTCAAAATCTATCTTCAGTGACCAGAAAGGCTCATTGCCGCTGGCTTTGAAGTCGATATTGAAATCCTTGTCTTGTACGCTCATTTCTTGATTGTTTTCGCTTTTTGCCGGGATGTTCTTTTTGGAGCAGGAGGCCATGCCCAAAAGGCAGAAAAAACTTAAATAAATTACCTTTTTCATAATGCTATACTTTGTCTTTATGACGATACGCAAAACTTGAACCAAATGCTACGCTAAGTTGGTTTTGGACCTTGTGAAAGATTGTTAAATATGGTGCCAGGATCTTGTTAGACTTCTGCTTGTCTTGGATTTGTGTCAAAACGAAGGAATATATAAACGTGGGAATGCCCCATAAATGGAGGAAATCTCACAGGGATAATTGCAAGGGAAATGATATATTGATCATGTATCAATTCATTTATATAGATTTTTAGTCATGGTTAATTGGTTGTTGAATTAGTTGGTTTTTTGTCCAAAATCATCTCTTTTATTTTTATATTTCATTTTTTGAAAAATTCATTCATAATAACCTAAATGATCATATGAAAAACCGTAAAATTCTTCTTAGTGAAAGTGAAATCCCAGATAAGTGGTATAATATCGTTGCTGATATGCCCAATAAGCCACTACCACCGCTTCATCCTGTGACCAAAGAGCCAATTGGTCCTGAAGCATTGGCAGACTTATTTCCTGAAGAACTCATCAAACAAGAAGTTACTACTGAAAAGTGGGTAGATATTCCAGATGAGGTAAGAAATATTTATTCCATTTGGAGACCAACGCCAATGTATAGGGCCTATGGCTTGGAAAAGGCTTTGGATACACCTGCTAAAATATATTATAAATATGAAGGTGTGAGCCCATCTGGTTCTCACAAACCTAATACTGCTGTTCCTCAAGCTTACTACAATAAGCAAGCAGGCGTCAAAAGAATAACTACTGAGACCGGTGCTGGACAGTGGGGAAGTGCCTTAAGTTTTGCTTGTAAACACTTTGATATAGACTGTGAGGTGTATATGGTGAGGTTATCCTATGATCATAAGCCATACAGAAAAGTGATGATGAATACCTGGGGAGCAAAGGTTTTTCCATCTCCTTCTGAGGCTACAGAAGTGGGCAAGAAGATTTTGGAGAAGGACCCTAATACTTCAGGTTCTTTGGGGATTGCCATTTCTGAGGCCATTGAACGCGCTGTAACAGATCCTGAAACTAAATATGCTCTGGGAAGTGTGCTCAACCATGTAAAGCTTCATCAGACTATCATTGGCCTGGAAGCTGTGAAGCAAATGGAAAAAGCAGGAGATATGCCGGATATTGTGATTGCGCCTTTTGGCGGTGGATCCAATTTTGCCGGCTTGGCCTTCCCTTTTTTAAGGCTGAATTTGGAAGAGGGGAAAAATATACGCTGTATTGCCAGTGAGCCTACTTCCTGTCCAAAATTGACCAAAGGGGTGTTCAGGTACGACTTTGGGGATAATGTAGGAATGACGCCACTTTTGCCCATGTACACCTTGGGCCATAATTTTGTTCCGGCGCCTATCCATGCCGGTGGATTGAGATATCACGGGGCAGGGGTGATTGTAAGCCAATTGCTAAGAGATCAATTGATAGAAGCGAGTGCCCATGATAATATAGAAGTATTTGAAGCAGGTGTAACTTTTGCCCAAGCTGAAGGGATTATCCCTGCTCCTGAAGCGACACATGGAATAGCGACTGCCATCAAGGAAGCTCAAAAATGTAAGGAAGAAGGTGTCTCTAAAACCATTCTTTTCAATCTCTGTGGCCATGGGAATTTTGATATGAAAGCCTATGAAGATTATTTTGCCGGAAAGATCGTCAAGCACGAATTAAGTGATGAGGATATCCAAAAATCCTTAGCTGAATTAGATACCCCTTTGATCTCATAATTGACCTTTTGGAGCCTTATAATTAAGGCTCCAAATTTTTATTTCCATCGCCAAAACAAGTAACAATGCCAAAATTGATCACCCAACTTAGTTTATTATTCATGCTAAGTATTGTCCTTAGTAACCCTGCTTTTGGACAGAAACATCCCAATATTGTCTGGATTACCTCTGAAGACAATTCAAAACATTATCTATCCTTATATGATGAAAATGGGGTCAATACCCCAAATATTTCCGCTCTTGCTGAAACTGGGTTGATTTATGATCATGCATTTTCCAATGGTCCAGTGTGTAGTGTGGCCAGGTCTACCTTGATTTCAGGTTGCTATGCGCCTAGACTAGGAGCAGAATATCACCGAAAATTGCAAAAAGTACCTTTGCCCAATGAGTTAAAGATGTTTCCCACATACCTGAGAGAGGCGGGTTATTATACCACCAATAACGCCAAAGAAGATTATAACTTCATCAAAAATGAAGGCGTTTGGGATGACTCTTCGAATGAAGCCAGCTATAAAAACCGGGAAGATGGACAGCCTTTTTTTCATGTGTATAATATTGCTTCCACGCATGAGGGGAGTTTGCACTTTGATAAGAAGGTAATGCAAAAAGAGCCATTGAGTGAATTGCCTAATCCGAAGGAATTGGATCCACGTCATCCAAAGACTGATTTGTTCGAATACACAAGAGCTAGGTATCTTTCTAAAATTCAGGGCATGGACCAAAAAGTAGGAGAACTGGTTGCTGAACTGGAGAAAGAGGGATTACTTGATGATACTTTTATTTTTTACTATGGAGACCATGGTGGGGTTATGCCTGGAAGTAAGGGCTATTTATATGAGACAGGACTGCATGTTCCCTTAGTTATCCACATTCCAGAAAACTTTAAGGACATGGTGACTTATCCACAAGGAAGTCGAGTGAAGGAGTTTGTGAGTTTTGTGGATTTCGGACCAACTGTATTACAACTGGCAGGAGTTGATATACCCAAGGAAATGGATGGAAGACCATTTTTAGGATTGAAAAAGGCTTATAAAGAAGACAAAGCCTACGGGTATGCTGATCGATTTGATGAAAAATATGATTTGGTGAGGTCCTTAAGGAAAGGTAAGTATAAATATATCAGAAATTACCAGCCATTCAATTTTGATGGACTGATGAATAACTACCGCTATAAGCAAATGGCCTATAAAGAATGGTGGGAGCTATATAAAAAGGGAGAATTAAATGAGACCCAAGCGGCCTTCTTTGAAGGAAAGCCTGTTGAAGCACTTTATGATTTGGAGAGTGACCCATATGAAACAAATAACCTTGCGAGTGATCCTATGTACAAAGAGGCTTTATTGGACCTTAGACAGGATTTGCAAAAATGGGTAAAAGGAATGCCGGATTTATCCTTTTATCCAGAGTTTTACTTGATCAAGAATGCCTTTGATAATCCAGTTGAATTTGGAAAGGAGCATCAGTCCGATATCAAGGCCTATGTGGATATCGCTGATTTAAGTTTGGAGAAATTCGAAAATGTGGATAAGTCAATTAGAAAGGCTTTGTCCAATAATGATCCTTGGAAAAGATATTGGGGGATTATTGCGGCTAGTAGCTTTGGGAAAGAAGCTCTTGGCTTGAGAGATACCATTGAAAACATAGCCTCCAGTGATTCAGAAATGATAGTGAGGGTGCGGGCATTGGAATTTTTGGGACTAAACGGTTTGACTAATCCTGTTGAAGAAATGACCAAGGCTTTATACCAATCAATGGATGGTACCGAGGCACTATTGATCATGAATTCCATTGTTTTGATGCAGAATGGAAAAGGTCAATATGAATTTGATATTGACCCCAAAAGGATTTCTGATGAAGTAAAAAAGAATGAGGAAGCCAAAAGAAGGTTATTGTACTTGACCTCAGGTTCCTAAAAAGTCTTACCTTCACTTTATGTTTGATTTTAGACTTCAAGTGTTTCATACGGTGGCCAAGCGGCTTAATTTTACCAAGGCTGCAGAAGAATTGTATATTACCCAGCCAGCTGTTACGAAACATATCCGCCAGATAGAGGCACATTATAAAGTAAAGCTATTTGATCGGCAGGGCAGTAAAATTTCACTTACTCCTGCCGGTCATTCCCTGTTTGAGTATGCAGAACAGATTTTTGCGATATACCGAAATTTGGAGTTTGAGATGAACAATTTTGCCCAGTCCCATCGGGGATTGTTGAGGATCGGGGCGAGTACTACAGTGGCGCAGTATCTCCTTCCGCCTATTTTGGCTTCTTTTCATGATAAGTTTAAGGATATCAGGCTCAGTTTGACCACCGGTAACACCGAACAAATAGAGCGGCTGCTGCACAATCAGGAAATTGATTTGGGTGTAATAGAGGGACATTCAAAACAGACCTTGTTCAAGTACACCGAATTTATCAAAGACGAACTTTTATTAATAGCCAGAACTGGCCATCCGAAAGGAAAGAAGGGAGCCATTTCAAAAGAAGAATTACTGGAGACATCTTTATTATTAAGAGAGCCAGGTTCAGGAACACTGGAGGTAATTGCCCATGCCCTCAAGCCCTTGGGCATAAAATTGGGGCAGCTCAAGAAGGAAATGCAATTGGGAAGCACGGAAAGTATCAAGCGGTATTTGATGAACTCCAATGCCATGGCTTTTTTATCAGTATTCACGGTGTTAAAGGAGCTTGAGAATAAGGAATTCTCGGTGATAGAAATGGATGAACTGAATATAGAGCGTTATTTCTTTTTCATCCAGCCTCATGGTCAAGGTGATTCTTTATCAGATTTGTTTATGAAATTTGCCCTTCATTATAACCTCAGGTAATCAGTCATTGCTAAAAACAATTTCCATAAGTGATTGAATTGCTTCAACTTTGTTTCATCCCAATTAGAGGTAATAGAAGATGGAAAGAAGCAATCATATCGGCACTAAGATTATCGGATTCCAAAGATTTTTGGACCGGGCAATTAGCTTAAGGCAATTGCTGTTTGTTTTGGCTGGGATTATCTGCTTGTTTCCATTTGTATCGGCATCCTTTGCTTTATTGTTGGGATTGGTATTTGCCTTTTTTGTCGGTAACCCAATTGGAGAAAGTGGGCAAAAGCTGACCGACTATCTATTGCAGCTGGCAGTGGTGGGCCTTGGTTTTAGCATTCAAGCACCAGAAGCTATTGCTATGGGAAAGCAAGCGTTTCCATTGATTTTGACAGCAATCCTAAGTACGCTGGTTCTTGGATTGGTAATAGGAAAAGTCTTTAAATCAGGTCAGGCACTATCTTTTTTGATTGCTGCAGGCACGGCCATTTGTGGAGGAAGTGCCATAGCCACAGTTAGTCCGGTCATCAAGGCCAAGCAGAGTGAGGTGACCATTGCTTTGGGTGCTGTATTTGTCTTAAATGCTTTGGCATTGTTTGTATTTCCCTTCATAGGCGACTTGTTAGGTCTAAGTCCTCAGCAGTTTGGAACTTGGTGTGCCATTGCTATTCATGATACCAGTTCTGTGGTGGGTGCGGCCAGCCAGTTTGGTGATCAGGCTTTGGCCATTGCGACCACTTTGAAATTGGCCAGGGCAATGTGGATAATTCCTGTGGCACTGATTGCAGCCGTAGCGTTTTCTAAGAAGGCCAGTAAGGTAAAGATTCCTTATTTTATAGGGCTTTTTGTAATTGCAGTACTGCTCAATAGTTATTTGCCTGAGATTGGAATGATCAGGTCATATATCGTTAGCCTTTCTCATGCATGCATGTGCCTGGCAATATTTCTGGTAGGAAGCAGTTTGTCCAAGAAAGTACTTTTCAGCGGAGGCCCTAAAATATTATTGCAGGCTAGCTTGCTTTGGTTGGTCATAGGATCCGCTACTTTATGGGCGATCATCAAATTTTATTAATAACCACAACTCCATATACAAAAAAGGTGCTGAATTTGTTTTCAGCACCTTGATTTTAAGCAATATGTTTAGGTTTATTTTTCAAATTCAGCCTTGGCATTGTCCAGGAATTCTATAAAATTCTGCGGATCAGTATCGTAGGCTTTTGGTCTTATCAACATATTTTCTTGATTGTCCAAAATGACATAATAAGGCTGTGCATTATTATTGAATCGTGTGATCTGGAAATCAGCATTCTGTTTGCCAATGGTTTTCTTCACTTTATTGTCATATTCAGATGTATACCATTCTGATTCTGGAAGTTCAGTTCTTTCATCGACATACAATGCCACCAAGACGAAATCATTTTTCAATTTACTGAGCACTTCCGGATTAGACCAAACCTTTGCTTCCATCTCCCTACAGTTAACACAGCCATGACCGGTAAAATCTATGAAAAGTGGTTTGTTTTCTTTTTTAGCAACACGAAGGGCTTGTTCATAATCAAAATATCCTTGTAGTCCATGGGGCCAATGAAGTAAGTCGGCATATTTTGGTGCTTCGGTCATTTCACTCTCAGAAACAGCAGCCCCTTTATTTTCACGGATCAACTTTTCCAAATTGAAATCATGGGTAGCCATTGGAGGGAGGTATCCGCTCAGTGACTTAAGTGGGGCACCAAATAGCCCTGGGATCAAATAGATGACAAATACAAAGGTGATGGTGGCCAGAAGCAATCTAGGTACACTTAGGTTCTCTAGAGGTGAGTCGTGTGGCAAGCGTATTTTACCCAGTAAATAAAGTCCAAGTAAGGCGAAGATTACGATCCAAATGGCTAAATAAATATCCCTGTCCAATAGTCCCCAATGATAAACTTGATCGGCTACACTTAGGAATTTGAAGGCAAGTGCAAGTTCCAAAAATCCCAATACTACTTTAACAGCGTTCAACCAACCTCCAGACTTAGGAAGGCCGTTCAGCCATTCTGGGAAGATAGCAAATAGGGTGAAAGGAACTGCGAAGGCCAATGAAAAGGCAAACATACCTAGGATTGGCTTTATGATTTCACCACCCGCAGATTCTATAAGGATGGAGCCTACAATCGGGCCAGTACAGGAAAAGGAAACCAACACCAAGGTGAAGGCCATAAAGAAAACTCCTGTCAAGCCTCCTTTATCTGCTTTGGCATCCATCTTATTGACCAAGCCACTTGGCAAAGTGATTTCAAAAAGGCCTAAGAAAGCCAATGCAAAGAAAATAAATACCAAGAAGAAGAAAATGTTTGGCAGCCAGTGAGTGGATAACCAATTGGCAAATTCAGGGCCTTGGATAGCAGCGACTAAGGTTCCTGCCAAGGTGTAAATCACAATAATACTGAGCCCATAGATAAATGCATTTTTTATTCCATGTGATTTGTTTTTACTTCTTCCTGTGAAGAAGGTAACTGTCATGGGGATCATTGGGAAAACACAAGGGGTCAGGAGTGCGGCTAAACCACCTAGGAAAGCGGCAATTAGAAATGGCAGCAAGTCTGTGGCATCGCCTTGTTTGCCTTCCGGATCACCTGAAAGGTCAGTGGTTTGCTCACTAGGTTTCCTTTCCTTTTCTGGACTCTCAGCTTTTTCAGTTTTTGGGACTTCTTTATTTTGAGCTTTTTCTGACTCTTCAGAAGTTTGTTCTTTGAAGGTTGTGACAGGCTCTTGAGTTTGGGTATTGTTAGTAGCTTTGGCGCTGAAGGTTTTGGAGAAGTCTTCTTCATAAGGCACGCATTGCCCGGTTACATCAGAGCACATTTGGTAGCTTACTGTGGCATTTGTTTTAACTTGTTCGGAAGTGATCTTGATTTTTTGCCTAAACTCGCCTTTGCCTGTAAAGTAGCTTACTTCACCTTCCCAGATTTTATCTACCTTTCTTTTGGGATCTATGGCTTTGAGTTCGCCCACCCTTTCTAGTCCTTCAGATCCCTCCAAGCTCAACTCAGTAAGCATAGGGCCCAAGTCCGGATCGAAATCATTTGAATAGATATACCAATTTTGCGGAATTTCTGCCTTAAAAATCAGTTCTATTTCTTCGCCAACTTCAGCTGATTGATCAGATAGGGACAGTTCCCATTTTGGTGGCTGGATAATCTGTGAAAAGGCACTTACACTTAGTAAGCATAAAATGAAAGCAATACGGAATGATTTTTTCAATGTGCTCATGCGTCATTAATCAATGGATTGATTACAAAAGGCAAACCTTTGTTAATAAGTTCCTAAAAACTAAAACCACAAGGTTTTACTGCTAGGTTAATTTCTAATTCTTTCTGGAATCTTGAAATTTAACCAACGCAATTTAATCCTTGTGGTTTCGAAGGCTTAATTATTTTTTTCTTATTTATTGGAAAGTTTTTTGAATTCTTTAAAGTACTGAACAATGGTTTCGATACCTAAGAGGTAGTTTTTGATACCATAGTGTTCGTTTGGAGAGTGGATAGCGTCCGTATCCAAACCAAATCCCAATAGAATAGGGTCAAGGCCCAATTCCTCTTGGAAAAGGGAAGTGATGGGCACTGATCCCCCTTCTCTGGTAGGAATGGCTTTTTTGCCAAATACTGTCTCTACGGCTGCTTCAGCTGCTTGGTATCCTACAGAATTGGTAGGAACCACGGCTGGTTTTCCTCCATGGTGAGGGGTTACTTTCACCTTTACAGAATCTGGCGCTAAAGATTCAAAATGCTTCTGGAAGAGTTCAGCAATCTCATGGTGGTTCTGATGTGGTACCAGTCTCATGGAGATTTTTGCATAGGCTTTTGAAGGCAATACAGTTTTGGCACCTTCACCGATATATCCACCCCAAATACCGTTTACGTCAAGGGTAGGCCTGATACCTGTACGTTCTAAGGTAGTAAAACCTGCTTCACCTTCGACTTCCTTAATGTCCAGCTTTTTCTTATAGTCATTGAGTTCAAAAGGCGCTTCATTCAATTTTTTCCTGTATTCATCAGAAAGCTGTTCTACTTTATCATAGAAGCCTGGAATAGTGATCTTTTTGTCTTCATCCTGAAGTTGTGCGATCATCCTGCAAAGCACATTGATAGGGTTGGCCACGGCACCGCCATAGGTACCACTATGAAGGTCTCGATTAGGTCCAGTAACTTCTACCTGCATATAGGCAAGACCTCTCAGACCAACCGTTACGGAAGGAGTGTCCAAGGAAATCATACTGGTGTCAGAGATCAGGACGACATCTGCTTGCAGTTTAGCTTTGTTTTCTTTGATGAAATTCTCAAGGTTATCAGAACCTACTTCTTCTTCGCCTTCGATCATGAACTTCACATTGCAGACCAATTCGTTTTCGGCCATCATGGTTTCAAAGGCTTTGACATGCATATAAAACTGTCCTTTGTCATCGGCTGATCCCCTGGCGAAGATGGCTCCCTCAGGGTGTAATTCAGTCTTTTTGATGACTGGTTCAAAAGGGGCCGAGTCCCAAAGCTCATATGGATCCGCAGGCTGTACATCATAATGACCATAAACCAAAATGGTCGGAAAGCTAGGGTCGACGATTTTCTCCCCATATACTACTGGGTAGCCAGGGGTTTCGCATATTTCTACTTGATCAGCACCTGCTTTGATCAGGCTGTCCTTTACATAATCAGCTGCTTTAAAGACATCGGATTTGAACTTTGGATCAGCACTTACTGAAGGAATGCGAAGCAAATCAAACAGTTCTTGGAGGAATTTTTCCTGATTTTGCTTAATGTATTCTTTAGCTGCCATATTTGGGATTTTTATATTAAATATGAGAAAGCCCAAAATTACATTATTAATCAATGAATTCCAGCCAAGTGCGCATTTTCCAATCAGTTGGGGATTAGGATCATCTCAAAGCCTTCTCTCAATATTTGAATTTTACAATCCTCCCATGGGCCTTTGAGGTCATGTTGGCTGGAATAGAAGCCGTGATTTCGTTGTAAAGCAACTCTACCAGTCTTTTTTTGAGGAAGCTTCTGTTGAGAATGATACTCACTTCCCTGATAGGATCTTCTCCAGCAAATGGGCGAAGTCTGGTTTTCTCCTCCTCACTGAGTTCGTATGTGGCCAATTCGGGTAAGAGGGTGACGCCTTTGTAACGGTTGACCATGTTTTTTAATCCCTCTAGTGAACCACTTTCATAGTGGAAGTTCATCCTTTGGAATTTACTTTGTTCGCAAATATTGAGGACTTGATCACGGAAACAATGGCCCTGTTGAAGCATCCAAAAATCGTCCCCCATGAGGTCTTCCACTTTTACCTCCTTATTGGCTAGTAATTGATGTCCTTTTGAGAGGTAGGCGTAGAATTTTTCATAAAACATGGGCTTTTCTATAATGCCCTGTTCTTCCAGTGGTGTTACCACAATGCCTAAGTCCAGTTCGTCATTACGAAGCCGTTTGACAATTTCTTCGGTAATTAATTCTTCTACCTGAAGTTGGACGTTGGGATATTTTTCAAGAAAATTACGGATAAAGAGGTGCAACAGGTAAGGGGCCAGTGTAGGGATGATACCCAATTTGATTACGCCGCTGATATTTCCTTTAAGCTGGGCAATGAGCTCATAGATCCCTTTGCTTTCAGAAACCACCTTTTTGGCCTGTTCGATAAGCTGGGAGCCGATCTCAGTCGGGATGACTGGCATTTTGGAGCGATCAAAGATGACTACATCCAGTTCACTTTCCAATTTATGGATCTGCGCACTCAAAGTGGGTTGTGTGACAAAACATGCTTCTGCAGCATGTCCAAAATGGCGGTGTTTATCTACTGCCAAGACATATTCCAATTGCTGAATGGTCATATCATCAATGCTTTTTAAAGCCTATAAAAACTAGCTGCAAATATATATGTTTTTTCTTTTTATTTAGATTTGATATAAATAAACATGTTAAAATTATAGAAAAGGATAATTTCTTGTTTAAATGTCTTTTTAAAGGTCAGAATAGCACCAATATTTAGTTTCAAATGTATTTATACCGAAATTTTCCTTTTAAATTTACTGGAATAGCTGAAAAATTAGTGTTTTCATTATTTATCCCCCAAATTTTGAAGTATAAGTAAAGTATGAATTTACTCTCCCTTCACGACATTAGTAAAAAATATCCCCAATCCAAAGGAAACTCCTTGCAGCATATCAGCTTTGATGTGAAAGAAGGGGAGATCATGGCCATTGTTGGAGAGAATGGCTCAGGGAAAACTACGTTATTGAAACTAATCGCTGGCTTGGAGCATCCTGATAAGGGAAAGATTACTTATGCGGGGCAAACTATTGTAAACGGAAAGATGGCTACTCCTGCCAATCAGCGTGGAGTGGGGGTGATCTTTGAGGATTACGCTTTGTTTCCCCAGATGACACTTTTAGAAAATGTGCGTTGTGCTCTTCACCAGCAGGAAAAAAACGCCCGCACTATTGCTAGGGATAGTTTGGCA
Organism: Echinicola marina; assembly: GCF_020463795.1. Taxonomy (NCBI): domain Bacteria; kingdom Pseudomonadati; phylum Bacteroidota; class Cytophagia; order Cytophagales; family Cyclobacteriaceae; genus Echinicola; species Echinicola marina. The sequence continues at coordinate 1,535,647 of NZ_CP080025.1, forward strand.
TTGGTGGGTTTGGAGGATAGTTTTGCTTTGTACCCCCATCAGCTTTCCTCTGGTCAGAGACAAAGGGCAGCGTTGGCCAGGGCCTTGGCTTCCAAGCCAAAACTGCTGCTATTGGATGATCCTTTCAGGAGTTTGGATACACGATTTAAAAACGAAATCAGCGAAGACTTGATTGATATCGTGAAAGGAAGTGGGGTTACAGCAATTTTGGCCAGTCATCATGCGAAGGACGCCCTTTCTGTGGCAGACACCATTGCTATTTTGCACAAGGGCAAGTTACAGCAAGTAGATAGCCCTGTGAATATCTATAAGCATCCAGCCAATGCTTATGTGGCCAATTTTTTCGGAAAAAGGAATGAAATCTTGGCGACTCCCACGGAGGAAGGCTTTTATTGTGGTTTTGGTTTTATAGCTGATGAGCAATCCAAGAATTTTACCGAAACGGTAAAGATACTTTTTAGGTCTGAGGATGCGAAAATCAAGAAAAATACAGAGCAGCCATTGAGTGGTGAGGTCGCAAGGACCTTATATTATGGAGATCATCAAATAGTCCGTTTGGTGGATGATGAGGGGAAACAGATCAGTATAAAGACGGCCCCAAGGAGGAATTTTGAAAAGAAGGACAGGCTGTTTTTCACTATCGACAAGTACGAGATAGAAGAAGCTTTTTAAAACTGATATTAGTGAAATATTGGGAGCATTAGCTTTGGCTTGGTTTGTTAAATCGGCCGTGTCACTGTATTTTCAGGAAACAGTATTATGTTAACAAGACTCAAATCCATTATGTCAAAGAATGATTCCGCACATTTTTCAAGAAGAAAGTTCATGGGGGCTTCCCTGCTAAGTGCTGCAGGCCTTTCCATTATTCCACAACTGAACTATGCAAAACCAGTTGCCAAGCTGAATGAACTAAGAGTAAGTAGTAAGGTTCGCTTAGGATTTATTGGTTTGGGGAGACAATCCTATGGGATTTTAAAAGGGATGATCAATATACCCCAAGTGGAGGTAATTGCAGGCTGTGATGTGTACGGTGTAAAAAGAGAACGCTTTCAACATGAAGTGGGGAAGCATTATAGCAAAAGTCCAGAGGACATACCTGTATATGAAAAATACCAGGATCTTTTGGCGCGTGAGGATATTGATGCGGTGGTGATTGCTACTCCGGATTTTTGGCATGCGATGATAGCCATTGATGCCTGTCATGCCAAGAAGGATGTGTATTTGGAGAAACCGCTGACCTTTACTATTAAGGAAGGGCAGGCTTTGGTTAAGGCGGTTCGGGATAATGCCATCGTACTGGCTGTGGGTAGCCAGCAGCGTTCGGAAACTAATTTCCAATATGCCGTGAAAATGGTGCAAAAAGGACAAATAGGAAAAATTAAGCATATCAAAGTCAATGTAGGCCAACCGGAATCTCCCAAGCCTTATGATCTGCCGGAAGAAAGTATTCCATCTGATTTAAACTGGAAGCTGTGGATGGGGCCTCTTAAGGCTATACATTATAACGCTGAACTCAATCCGCCCATCACCGTTAATCCACCTCAGAATGAACAAATTTGGGGAGCTTGGAGATGGTATGAAGAGACTGGGGGAGGCTTGATGACCGATTGGGGAGCACATATGTTTGATATAGCCCAATGGGGGATCGCTATGGATAAGAATGGACCTGTTGAGATCCTACCCCAAAAGGATGGTAGACCCTTGACTTTCAAGTATGCCAATGGAATAGTGATGACGGCAGAGCCATTTGATGGGAATGCCCGGGGAGTAAAGTTTTTTGGAGAAAAGGGCTGGATACAGGTTGGCAGGGGCCAATTTAAATCTTCAGACCCAAGTTTACAGGTGCCGGATGAAGAGCAGAATATTTCTGAAGGACCGGCTCACTATGTGGATTTTATCCAAAGTGTAATTAGAAGAAAGGACCCTATTGCTAATGTAGAAATAGGTCATAGCACCTGTACAGTTTGTTCTTTGGGGAATATTGCCAATAAACTGGGAAGAACGCTTCATTGGGATCCAAAGGAGCAGGATTTCCACTATGATGTGGAGGCTTCAAGGATGCTGCATTACGATTATGAAAATGGCTATGAGTTGAAGTCCTGATGGGATAGAAAAGAATAAAATCAAGGTGGTTTTTCCAAGATTATAGTCTGGGAAGATCACCTTTTTATTTGCTTACAAAAGCAAAAGGACCAGCTTGGCCGGTCCTTAATATTAATTGATATATCCTTTTCTCTTTAGAATGGTCTCCACAAACTTTCTTTCGTTTTCAGTGTTGAAGATTTTGAAAGGGAGATGTATAAATTGGGCCTTGGACATGACAAGTACAAAAGCGTCCTTGGTGATTTCTGCTTTTTTGATCATTGACCAGTTGATAGGCATTCCCTGTTTGGTGTTGATCTTCATCATAATTTGGCGACTGTCGATTTCGTAGGCTAGCTTTTCAAACATCACCTTGTTCTGTTCCATCTGACTTACCCCGGCAAATTGGATCACCCAGAAAAGGATATAAAGCAAATAAGCCACGATGGCCATGCTGATCCACCACCAAGAAGGAATCCAGAAATATCCACAAGCAATAGCTACTGCGATCAATATGACCCACCATTGATCTTTCAAGACATTTACTAAACCCATTTTTAAATAGGTACCTGTTTCTAGCTTGTATTTTTTAGTTTTTACAATCATGGCAATAGTTTTACGAACGGCAAATATCCGATGATATGAGGTATTTAACAAGTAGATTGGAAAATAGCAGGGATTTTTTTCATAGGGGCCTTAAAAAACGGCTGTTGAATAAAGGAATGACGGTATCAAGTGAGGAATTGGTTTTTCTGGTCCTTTACCTTGAAAATAAGCTGGGCTTTGCTTGATGTATTTCAAGTCTAAATGGTCTATTCATAATCTGTGGAAAATGCTTCTTAATGATTTATAGTGCACTGGCCTTGTTAATTATTAAGGACAAAAGAAATCTATATGAATAGTAAAATGATGTGTATCAGCTTATTGACTTATAGCGATATTTCTTGTAAATTATCCTAAACATCTAATTGTTATGAGCAGTCTGACCATAGATATGATTTTATGTGGAATAGCCTATGTGCTGCTCGTGTATTTTATTGTGACCATGTCTCGGCCACCTTTTGGAAAAGGCAGAAATAGAGGGGATGATGGTGATGGGGGAGTAGAGGATAATTCTCCTCCGAAGATTGATTTGCCTCCGGGTGTAATATGGCCTTCTGATGCTCCCAAGACCAAGAAACCTGGCCCACCTGTAGAAGTTTAGCTACATTTGTTGCAAGTGCCGTGCACCAAAAGACTTTTTTCCTTTACGACAAAGCCTTCAGGAAGGGCTATGGCGGGCAGCGCAATTTCTGCAATACACTGAGTTTCTCCACAGACATCACATTTGAAATGCACATGTTCGTGATCATGATGGCTCTCAGAAGTATCATGGTGGCAAAGTGCGTATTTGGTTACACCAGTATCATCTAAGACCTTATGAATGATATCACTCTCCAGGAATGTCTTAAGTGTACGGTATATGGTTACCCGGTCAAAATTTTCTTTTAATGCTTCCTCAAGATCCGAATGAGAAAGGGCAATATCCTTTTTCAAAAAAGCCTTGAGCACATCCCTTCTGCAACTGGTGATGCGAAGTTGGTTATCTTTAAGAATTTCAGCTGATTTTGAAGACATATCTATCATTTAGGTTTTCCTGGATTCCTTGGCTAAAATTACGAGAATTTAATGAATTTACCCTCATGATCTTTGGTTAGCATAAATCCGAGGCCTTTTGTTATCTTGTAAACGAAAAAAGGGAAACATATCGTTCCCCTTGGTAATTTGCTTTTAGATCAGTGATTATTTTGGATCTAAAATGGTATCGATTCTGGCCAATAAATCCTCCAAATGGATTTTGGAAACCTTGTCAGCAGTCCTAGGGATGGCCGCTTTTATTTTTGATTGTAGGGCTTTTAGCTCTGCTCTAACAACTGGTCTAATATCCGATTGCGAGGCGTCGATCTGCTTGCCCCTTCCTGATGAGGCTTCATTATTTAACAGGTATTCAAGCCTTTCGACATGGGCACGCTGAAGGCTTCTTCTATAAATATCGATACTTTTTCCTGAAGAAAGTTCAGTCCATATTCCAGTTCTTAAATCGGCAAAAAGATTCAGCATGTCATAGGCTTCAGCACCATTAAGTGCGGTGTTTTCAATCACCCTTGCCAGCCTGCCCCAGTCCAAGATGCTATTTAGGATATTGGTTTGGGCACTGCGGATCCTGTCTGTATAGCCGAAATCTTCTGTTCGTGCTATGATTTTGTCATCAATCAACCATTTAGGTGTATGGAATAATTGCTCGTTGAGAAATAGGACGGCTGACTTCTGGGTGTTCTTATCCACATGGGTATACACTGCCTTGTCCTGTCCGGCAGAGTGATAAACCTCATACACTCCTCCGACATTAGTGCGGACATGTCCCATATATCTGTTGAACTGGGTAAGTACTTGACCATACATTTCTTCCAAATCTTGGAAGTTTTTGAATGGTTGGTCTTCTTCAGCTGACCAGTCAATTAGGTGAGGCATGATCCTTTTGAGATTTTTAATGCCATATTCAGAAGCTTTCATGGAATTATCTCCCAAATCCTCGTTTTGGGCACTTGGATCATAGGAGTTTCCTTGTCGTCCGTAGCGGTAAAGCGGATCATCATTTTTTGCCAATATCCATTTATCCAAAGTACCTTGTTCATCTTCAGGTGTCTCGGCATCCAAAATAGGTCTGTAACCCCAGGCAACTGCATATTTGTCATATGGGCCGACATTAGGGAATAGGTTAACCCCTTTGTCCTCCGGCTGGGCGATATAGTTAAATCGGGCATAGTCCATGATGGATGGTGCAGTGCCGTATTTTTGGGTGAAGGAAGGACTTCTTAATGAGTCCACAGGGTAGGCGTGGGAAGAAGCAAAGTTATGAGGAAGTCCCAAAGTATGGCCTACTTCATGTGCGGCGACAAAGCGGATCAATCTACCCATTACTTCATCTTTGAATTTTACGCCTCTTGCATCTGGATTCACTGCTGCTGTTTGCACAAAGTACCAGTTTCTTAATAGGTTCATTACATTATGGAACCAGCCGATATCAGATTCAATAATCTCTCCAGATCTTGGATCGGAAACATGAGGGCCATAGGCATTTTGGATATCTGAAGCGAAATAGCGAATTACAGAATAACGGGCATCTTCAGGGCTCCAGTCTGGATCCTCTTCCGGACTTGGGGCATATTTGGCTTGTATGGCATTCTTAAAACCAGCTTCTTCAAAGGCCACATTCCAGTCTTCTACACCTTTTTTGATAAATGGAGCCCACTTTTCAGGAGTTGCAGGATCAATATAGTATACGATTGGTTTTTTGGGTTCAACCAATTCTCCCGCTTTGAATTTTTCTATGTCTTCATCCTTTATTTCCAGCCTCCAGCGGTCCAAATAAGTTCTTTTTGCTGCCTTTTGGGCATCTAATCCATAATCTTGCACGGTAGTAGTGAACCAGCCTACCCTTTGGTCATGGAGTCTTTGCTTCATAGGCTCTTTGGGAAGGAGCACCATGGAAGAATTCATTTCCACGGTAATAGAGCCCATGCTGCTGTTGGATGGCGGCTCAGAAGCCTCATAGGTCATTACATAGCGATTCTCTATATTGATAGGATAGGGAGTGATCCTTTCTATATAGGATTTCTCTGTGCTGAGTCTGGAAACTTTATAGGCTTTTCTTCTGTAGTCTGGGAGGCCTATGGTTTTGATATCTTTAGAATAGAGGTCTGTTACCTCAATGACTACGCTGCTGCTGTCCTTACCCATGGCCTCGATATCAAATTTGTATATGATAGGTTCAAGGTTAGAATTTTTGACTGCATGATAGATGGGAAGGGAGTCTGCTGCGGTATTATTGTAAGATACTTTTTTGAGTAAAATATCATTACCGTTTCTATCCCAACGTACCACTTGGGTATTGGCACGTTCGCCTCCATATCCCATTCCGTCTGCGGTTTTGGCAATGGTCGTGACCACCAGCATTTCTCGGCCCATCAGGCTATCGGGAATCTCATAATAATACTTTTCCTCAATCTGGTGCACTGTAAAAAGCCCTGCTTTGGTCTTGGCTTCTCCGGTAATTACTTTTGAATAGGCTTTGATGCCGTTTTTGTCCTCTTTTGGTTTAGGGGTTTCGGTCTCTTCTTTTTTATCTTTTTTCTTTTTGCGCTGGGCTAGGGCTTCACCACTGTGAAAGGCAGCTCCCCATAAGAGGGAACAGATCAGTAGGCCCCTGATAAAATTGGGGTGAAATTTGTTCATATATGCTTAGCTAATTAAAATTTGTTTATAAATAAACTCAGCTTATTTATAAGAAGGGAGTAAAAATAAAAAAATTATATAAATGGTAGATTTTTAGCTTACGCTGTATATGGGAGCAGGAATATTTTTGATGATAGCATTTTTATGAAGGGTCTGCTAGTTTTCCTGTTTATGGAAATTATAAATTATGTATATCCGCAATTACACCAGTAAAAGTTAAAAGCGAATCGAAATGTTGGTTTTAGTTAAAATATCAACTGCTTCGGTCTTCAGTCTTCAAACTCCCGACCACTTAAGCAAAGGATTTAAGGTTACTGGCATCATTGCGGATAATCAGATTATAAATTCGATAAAACCAGGATCCTCAAAAAAGAATGTCTAATGGTATTTGTGCTCATTACTAAAATTTCAACAGTTCCTCCCAAAAAAATACGTATATTATAGGAAGCGCTATATTGATTTTCAGAGGTTTAGCATTAACGTTTTAGTCCAAAGCTTATGAAACATCTTTATTTACTCCTCCTTCTATTGACCTATTCTTTTGGTTGTACGACGGAACACAAGGAAATTGAGCAGTTTTCAAAAGAGATAGGGCGGGAAAAGATGGCTGCCTTGAACCAACTTGTTGCTTCATATGAGCATTTTTTGTTCACAAAATACCCTGATCCGGTTAAGGTCTCTGACAAGACCTTCCTCTTTTTGGAGGATGTAAAGGATAATAATTCCCTAAACATTAGAGAGCTTCCCAATTCCCAGGCCATACTTGAGCTGATGGAAGCTAGTGGCCTCCGAAAGGACATATACATTTATAATTGTGAAAAATCTACCTATCCTGCTTATCCTGTTGATCAATTAATTCCCATAACATATCCAGAAAATTCATTGGACTTGAGTATGAAGGAAACTTATTTTTCTGAAGAGAGGCGATTTCTAATTAGTTCTACTGGGCAAAATGAAACCTCATCCAGAAGTGATTCTATCTTATCATTCAATAAAAAGGGATTATTCATGTATGCGCTGGCAAAAGCAAAGCATAAGGATCCGAGCTTTATGACTTATGTGGAGGTCAAATATACCTATGGGGATATACATCCTTCACTTTTTGCCCAGAAGCACTTAGAGCAACTTGCAGGTGAAGAACTGAGTTGGTTTCAGCGGTTGCCGTTGGTCATTGATATATATTACAAGCTGATGTTAACGAAAAGCCAAGATGAAGACTATTATTTATCCTTCAGGAAATCCAAGGACTAAATATTCCGTAGAATATTAGCTGAACATATTTAAAAAACATTGTAGGACATATTTCTATATAATCTCTAAATTTGAATATGCTTAAATGGTCAGATATAATTCGATTTGCCACGCAAGGTAATCCAATCCCAACTAAAAGGGTAGAAAAAACAGCTCAAGAATGGAAAGCATACTTAACAGGGGAGGAGTTCCAAATCACCCGTTTAAAAGGAACTGAAAGGGCATACAGCTCTGAACTCTGTAGCAAGTTTGAACCGGGAAAATATGCTTGTGTTTGTTGTGAAAGTTTGCTGTTCGATGCTGAAGAAAAATTCGAAAGCGGATCTGGATGGCCTTCATTTACCCAGCCTTTGGAGGAAAATGCCGTTGCTTATCATAAGGATGAAAGCTTCGGAATGGTAAGGGTAGAAATCACTTGCAATACCTGTGATGCCCACTTGGGACATGTTTTTCCTGATGGCCCAGAACCTAGCGGTCTCCGCTATTGTGTAAATGCAGTTTCACTGAAAAAGGTAGAGTGAACCACATCGCTATTGACAAAATGAAGTAGGTCATGCTTTTGAAAATTGGTTTTGGGGGAGGCTGCCACTGGTGTACGGAAGCCGTATTCCAATCCCTAATGGGAGTGGAACAAGTTGATCAAGGCTGGATTTCCAGTCATCCTCCTTTCAATGGTTTTTCGGAGGCTGTCATCGTCCATTTCGATCCCAAACAAATATCCCTCCATGATTTGATCGAAATTCATTTGCATACACATTCATCCACATCAAACCATTCTCAAAGAAGTAAATACCGTTCGGCTGTATATTGCCTTTTGCCTGAGCAAAGGGAAAAAGCCTTAGGGTCTATTGATTTGCTTCAAAGGGATTTTGATTCTGAAATCATTACCCAAGTTTTGGAATACAATGAATTCAGGAAAAACAGAGATTCATACTGTAATTATTATTTGAATAGAAAAGATGCACCATTTTGCAGGCAGTATATTCATCCAAAACTGGAATTGCTCAGAGAAAAATATGGTAAATTACAAAAGAGAGGCTTTTCATAGAGAAGCCTCTCTCATTGGTTCAAGTTTTAAGGTTATTTGCTTGTTATTAAGTCTTTATAGGTGACTTTTCCCTCCTTGGTCATATAAGGTTCCATCAGTTCCCAAATGTGAAGTGACATTTCTCCAGCTTCATTAAAAGCGTAGTTTGAGAGCACTTCTTTTTGAGAAAGCCAAAAGGTAATAAGAATTCGGATGGTATGCTGAAGCCTCAAATAGGTGGAGTCCATCCTATCTTCCATCAGGCCTTCTTTTACAAAGCGGCCAAAGTAATCTCTGATTTGACTTTTTCTCAGTTCCAAGGTTTCTTGAAGTACCTTGCTGACTTTTGGATTGGCTCGGGAGATTTCTAATATATCTAAGTTAAAGAAGGAATAATAGGTCTGAAATTTTTCCAAATGCTGCAATAGCAAATGAAACTGTTCAAATGCGTTTTTACCTTCCTCCTTTGCAGAATAGGATGGTCCCATTTCTTTCCTCATATGATCGTAAATCGCCAATAAAAGGGCTTCGCGATTATTGAAATGGTAGTCCAAATTTCCATGACTGATGCCAAGCTCAGCGGCAATATGTCTGCTGGTGACATTTTGTGCCCCATTCTCATTGTACAGCTTTATAGCAGCATTGATAATCTTATTCTTTGTTGAAATTTTCTTTTTTTTCTCCATAAATAAAGGAATAAAAACATCCTTCCCAATACGCTATTTTCAATACAACTGGAAAGGTCAATAATTGATTTGAGAACAAATAAAAAAATATATCCTTCAAAACCTCAATTTAAAACAGGTTTTTTTGCCATCTAATGTCAGCCTTAATTATTAAATGGATTTCATGAAATAAGCTTATGGTTATAATATCATATTCTAAATGCCTTTTGATTGTTTATTCATCTCTTTCATTATTGTCCTAAACTCGGTAATTTTCTTCCTTTCATTGCCTGTTAATTGACCTGATTCTAAAGGATGCATTTCCATGGGATCTGTATCAATTTTGTAGATACTTCCATTTTCATATAATTTCAGGGATTTGTCATGGATAAAACGTTTATGTTCAAATCCACCCCAATTAGGTGCATAATGGCAAAAAACCCAATCGCGCTTTGCTGATCTTTTTCCCAAAAGCTGAGGATAAAAGCTAATCCCATCGCTAAACACCCTCTGATCTTTAGGGAGCTGGGCCACTTCTAATAGTGTAGGCAAAAAATCCGTAAAATCAATCAAATTATTGTTCACGGAACCTGCTTTTATTTTTCCTTTCCACGTAGCGATCATAGGCACATGGGTTCCCGCTGTAGTGGTGTTTCCCTTATCACCTTTTATGGAATTTCCGTTTTGTAAAGAAACCACATCTTGATCGGTTCCATTGTCCCCAATAAAAATGATCAATGTGTTATCTGCATTTCCACTTGTGTGGACAGTATCAAAAATCTTTCCTAAGAGCTTATCCATATAGCCCACCATCTCGCCAAAATATTTTGGATCGTTGGTTTTACTCTTTGCCTCAAAGGACGAAAAATGCTCGTTATCAGGAGTAGGCACAAATGGATCATGGCTAAGTGCCATGGGAAAGTAAACAAAGAATGGCTTGTCCCTCTCCTTTTCAATGAAATCCACGATGTGATCCACAAAAATATCAGGACCAAACTTCCCCTCATATATTTTATCGCCAGAAGGTGTACTTAATAGAGGATCCTTATAACGGCTTCCCAACTGCTTTACTTGCCATAAACAATAATTGTCTAAGCCTGCATCACTTGGTAAGGAACCGTCTCGGTCTCCGGCTAATTCGCGTTGATGCTTATTCCCGAATAATTGCCATTTTCCTGCAATAAAATTATCATAGCCGGCTTCTTTTAAATAATGACCAAAAGTTCTCTCCTTCAGATCCAATAATCCAAAGCCGATATAATTTCTAGAATTATACTGGCCTGTCATCAGCTGTACTCGACTAGGAGTACATAGTGGAGTTGAATAACATTGGGTAAAATTCATTCCTTCTTTTGCTAGCTGATTAAGGTGGGGTGTTTTGTAACTTTCGCTACCATTTACCCCCAAGGTCTCAAAGCCCAGATCATCAGCCATGATCAAAATTATGTTTGGTCTTTCTTTAGCCTCTTCTTGGTAAGCAATCGCTGGAAGGCTTAGACCAAGGAACATTAAAATTAGGAGATTCCTCATTTTCTAAAATATATATAATGCAAGAGGGAGACCTTTAGCCTCCCTCTTATAAAATTTAATTCCAATTTGGGTTTTGTTCCAGATTGGGGTTTAAAGTAAGCTCGTCCCGAGGAATGGATAACAAATAATCCTGATTTATTACCATTTCTCAACTCCTCCCCACACATTGATGGAGTCTACATTTGCCGACTTTATCTGTATATCGTAGGGAGACATTAGAAGAAAACGAAAGTTATAGTAATAATTAGTAGTAAGATTTTATTCAATCTAGTGAATATTTTCTTACGATTTAAACACTTTTGTTAATTTTTAAGTTTATTAAGTCTTTATTATACAAAATCTTCTATCATCTCCTTCCGATTTATGATTGATAAAAGTCAATATTCCACTTTGGTTAATTTACCTCAGCATCCTTAATCCGTTCCAACATCTTGGAAAGTTCCTTCACCTTGGCTGGCTGCTTAGCATATAGGTTGTTTTGCTCTGCCGGGTCTTCCTTGAGATTATATAATTGCCCGTCAGTTTCAATTCCAAACCCATCACGATTCAAGCCATCACTAAAACCTCCTGATTTTTGAGATAAAATCAATTTCCAATCTCCTTTACGGATAGCAAAAACTCCTTGGTGTGAATGATGCACTAAGTAGTCCCTTGCATCAGCACTGGCATCTTTTAAACTTGACATCATACTTTGTCCATCTGGAGATACTTCCGCCTCCTTGGGGATTCCCAAAATATCCCTCACAGTAGCCATAATATCAAGTGATGAAATCAAGCCATCCGTCTTGCTTCCTGCCTCTATCTGATTTGGCCACTTGACAATAAAAGGAACCCGATGTCCTCCTTCCCAAGCATCCCCCTTGAATCCTCGAAGGTTTCCATTGGCCTTATGACCATAGTCTTGAATAACAGATGATACTGGCCCACTATGATTAGCGCCATTCCTAGCTGGAGAGCCATTATCACTTGTAAAAATCACTATGGTATTTTCTTCCAAACCTTTACGTTTCAAAGCCTCCATAACCTGCCCAACTGTCCAATCAACTTGCTGGACATAATCCCCATATGCACCTGCATCACTGCTTCCCTTAAACTCTGCCGCTGGAGCAATAGGTGTATGGGGTGCGGTAAGGGCAAAATATAAAAAGAAAGGCTTTTCCTCATTGACTTTATTTTCAATATAATCCACGGACTTTTGGGTAATAGCTGGCATCACTGCATCCAATGTCCAACCAGGAGCCATTGCTCCTGCTATTCCAAACATTCCTTTTGGCTTTTCTTCATCAGGAAGAGCAGTTACTTTTTCATTTTCTATAAAAACATAGGGAGGAAAATTGGGAACATCATCTCCATAATAATAATCAAAACCAATGGCCCTAGGGCCTCCTAAAATAGGTCTGGAATAATCAACATCTTTCCCTTTTGTATTAATTGCAGGAATGCTATCAGTTGTAGGCCAATTCCAGCCCAAATGCCATTTTCCAATAGCGGCTGTTTGATAGCCCTCATCTTTTAGCATATCAGGCAAGGTTTTCCTATCCTTTTCTATCAATGGTGAATCCCATGGCCATAGTACTCCTTTCTTTAACCTACTGCGCCAGCTATACCTACCGGTCAAAATACCATATCTAGTGGGTGTACATACGGCGGAGGGAGAATGGGCATCCATAAAACGCATTCCCTCATTACACATTTGATCAAGATTTGGGGTATTTACCTTTGCCGCTGCATTATAAGTCTTTATATCACCATAGCCCAGGTCATCTGCCAATATTAGCACAATATTGGGCTTTTGATCCGTTTGGGCAAGATCAGAAGAACAGGAAATGATAGCAATAAATGAGATAAGAAATAATGGGATGTTTGAAAGTAATTTCATAAATGTCCATTCCTTAGGTCATAAGGACTAAACATAGTAAAAATATAATTGTCATCATAATATCAAAGGCAAACATCCTTAGAAAATACAAGCGATAAGGCGAAGTTTCTCTGGGGATTATTAAACCCGAAATATGCATTAGCTTATCTATTACGGGCCGAAAATGCTTTAAAATCAGTCGCTTTGCTGCTGTTTTCGACTCTACCTGGCGGTAGACAGGTTCACCATAGCGGTGCTATGCCTCAGTCTCCAAACAGTCTGATTTTCTTGCATTTTCAGCCCTCACTACGATTGCTAATACATAATCCGGGTTAAAATAGCGCTTATCATCGCACTTTGGATGACCATCCTTTGATATAGCACGTATAAAACAATATGAAAAAAAGTAAAAAGAAGTACAATATACCTGAGGTTCCGTTAGAAGAAAGGGATTATACAGAAGGCTTTGGAGGAATTCCTGAAGATATTAAGCTAACAAAGAATTTGGGTTGTGGGTCAAACAGCAAATCCAAAAAGGATGACTGATTCTTCATTCTATTTGATAAGCTGCCATCTGCAAATGGGAGCTTTTAGTTATTAATGCAGCTTTTAAAGAACAAATAAAAGGGAGTTCCAGAATTTAGTCTAGAACTCCCATCTGTGTCTCTTGCTTTCGCTTTTCTTACCAGCTTCCTCCGGCGCCTCCACCTCCAAAACTTCCACCGCCAAATCCTCCGAAGCCTCCGCCACCGCCAAAGCTGCCACCACCTCCGGAGAAGTCCCCAAATCCTCCACCGCCACGACGGCCTCCGCCAAGAAGGTTCATTAACATCAGGGAGGTGAACAGGTCCACGCCTCCGCCTCGGCCTCCCATATGGTTGTCATTGTCGTTACGGTTTTTCAATAATGGTAAAATCACAAAGACGACAATAAAGATTAGCAATAAGAAAATGGCTCCTTTGTGGTTGCCTTTTTTCTCAATATCCTCTGCGTCATACTCTCCACTGGCCAGTTTGATAATCATGGAAGTCGCTTGGTCCAATCCCTCATAATAGGCTTCTCTCTTAAATGCGGGAACAATGACATTGTCCACGATTCTCCTGGCCAATGCATCGGGGACAGCCCCTTCCATGCCATATCCTGTCGCTATGAATACTTTTCTATCCTTCATTGCTGCCAAAATCAAGATACCATTGTCCTTTCCTTTTTGTCCGATGCCCCACTGTTCAGCCAGTTGGAAGGAATAATCGCTGATGTCATATTGACCCACTGAGCCTAATAGCACCACTGCCACTTGTGTGGAAGTACTGTCATTATAAGTTACCAGTTTTCGTTCCAGTGCTGATTGTTCGGTGTTGTTAAGGGTATTCGTAAAATCATTGACCAGCTTTGGTGGATTGGGTCTTTCGGGAAAGTCCCCTTGGGCCATTAGCAGGTTGATAAAAAGAAAAAATAGTAAGGTAAATAGCGGTAATCTTTTGGTAAGCATATTATCCAAAGGAAATTTCATCGGAGAGTTCGTTTTTATCTGTGTCAGGATCATAGGGGAAGTGTTCTTTTAAGGCTTTGCCCGACATTTCTATGCCAGTGACCAAGCCTTCTGTGTATTTCCCTTGTTTAAAATATTGGAGCATCTTGGTTTTGATGTTTTCCCAAAAATCCTCAGGAACTAAAGCATTGATCCCGCCATCTCCTAGAATGGCAAATTTATGGTCTTCGACTGCTAGATAAAACAATACACCATTCCTTAGCTTTGTTTTGTGCATCTTGAGCATAGCAAAGACATCTGCGGCCCTATCCAGGACGTCTTCTTTGCAATGGTTTTCTAAATGCACCTGAATTTCCCCACTAGTTTCCAGCTCAGCGGCTTTGATGGCCGCAATGATCTGGTCTTTCTGTGCTTTTGTAAATAGTTTTTCGGCCATGGCCTTGTATTTTGGCTGTCCGGAATAATTTTCCGGACAGCTGAATGAATCAATATTAGAATTCTACACTTGGTGCATTCTCTGCTCCCTCAGAGGCTTCGAAATAGCCTTTTTTCTCAAAACCGTACCAACCAGCAAAAATATTGTTGGGGAAGGTCCTGAGGTTAGAATTATAGGATTGGACGGATTGATTGAAATTCCTTCTGGCTACTGCTATCCTGTTTTCGGTGCCTTCCAGTTGGGCTTGCAAATCCAAGAAGTTTTGATTGGCTTTCAGATCAGGATATCTTTCCACTGCCACCAATAATCTGCTCAAGCTGCCGCTCAATTGATCTTGGGCCTGTTGGAACTGAGCAATTTTTTCAGGCGTCAACTCATCTGCATTGATATTTACCGAGGTGGCCTTTGCCCTGGCTTCAATAACTCCCTGCAAAGTTTCCTTTTCAAAATCTGCATATCCTTTTACCGTATTTACCAAATTAGGAATCAGGTCAGATCTTCTTTGGTATTGTGTTTCCACTTCGGCCCAGGTGCCGTTGATGTTCTCTTCTGTTTGCACAAATTGATTGTAAGTACCTACAGCTTTGGTGTAGACAAAAATACCTACCACTGCAATGATAAGAATTGGAATAATCGCTTTTTTCATAGTTTGTGTTAAATCTGTTACACGAATTTAGGTATAATCACGCAAAAGAAGCCCTAGGGTTCGGGAAAATTCCACAATAGACCATTAGGGGCTTTCAGTAACACTGATTTGTTTATCTGTTAGGATCAAGTTTTTAAGGGTTACTTTAAAACAAGTTCCCTTTCCTAGTTCGCTTTCCAAATGTATTTCCCCTTCGAGGGACCGTATCTGCTCCCTTACCAAATATAGGCCCAGGCCTTTGCCTTCAATATGAGAATGGAAACGCTGGTACAATCCAAAAATCCTGTCCTTATATTTCTCCAGATCGATACCAATTCCATTGTCTCTAAAAGTCAGGACAAACTGATCGTTGATCATCGATGAAGTAATCCAAATTTCTGGGCTGCGATCGGGATGACTGTACTTTATGGAATTGGTCATGAAATTCATTAGGATATTCTCTATATGGCTATGAATATAGTTGACCTTTTCGGCTTTGAAATCCTTATGTATAATTACCTTGGATTCTTTTAATTGCTTGAAAATGCTTTTTTCCAGATTGTTTATGAGATCATTCAGATAGATTTCTTCCACCTTCAGGATCTTCTGTTTTCGGAATGACACCACTTCTATCAAGTCTGTCAAGGTGGAATTCAAAATCGACACAGTTAATTTAAGGTTTTCAATAACCTCTATATTGTCAGGGCTATCTGGATGTTCTTCATCATATAGGTCCAGTAGGGAAGTGATATTTACAATCGGTGCTCTTAGGTTATGAGAAACGATATAAGCAAACCTTTGTAACTCATCATTATGGTTGGACAAGTCTTTAATGAGCCTTTCCCGTTCGATTTCAAATTTTTTGGATTCGGTAATATTCTGGGTGACCAACAAGATACGAAAGACCTCATTATTTTCATTTTTTAAGGGAACGCCTGTTTTCTTGTAAATCTGATCATTCAGGTTTACTTCATAAATAACCGTTTTTCCCATTAGGACCTCATCCAGCTGGCTCTTTGCATAGGCTGCAGTTACCTCGTCATACTTCTCTAAATGGTAGCTACCAATTAATTTTTGCGGATCTATTTTTAGTTTTTTATATTCATTTCCTTCTGTATAAATATACCGGAATTCCCTGTCCAACACATCTACAGTTCCTTTGGGAAAATTTTCTGCTACGCTTTGGTAGAGCTGTTTGGATTCTAATAATTTTTGTTCGTTTCTGATTCTCTGAAGGTCAGCGCCAATCCTGTCTCCTAAAACCGTCAGGATGTTTTTTATTCCTGTTCTATTGCTCAAAGGTTTGGTATCCATGATCAATAGAATTCCTATTTTTTCACCATTCTTATCATGAATTCCTGTAGAACAATAGGACTGGATATTCATTTCCTGGAGCATCAGATCCAAGGGAAAAAAATCACATACATGGTCATCATAAATGGTGATTTTATCATCACCGAGAAGGGAGCTTTCACAAGGGGTATTCGCCAGGGAATACTTGATATTAGGAACGAGCTTACCGGTTTCAGCCAAAGCCAAAGATTGGACACAATTAGTTTCTGGATAATACTCTCCAATAAGGCTAAAAGACATGCCCAGTTTCCTGGTAATGAGCTTGACGGTTTCATTAAAAAATTCCTTATCACTATACCTAGCAGAGATTTCAGCTACATCATTCATGATCAGCTGTGTATATTCCTTTTGGCTCAAATCTTCAAAGAAGGCCTGATATCCTTGTTCATATTCCATTTTCTCAACGGTAAGCCTTACGTAAAAGTGACTGTTGTCCAGCGTAGATACATATGGACCTTCATAATGTCCTTCACCAACTTTGAAGGCATCGAAGAAAGCTTGGTCTATGTCACCATTAGTGGCAAAATCCCGGATATTTTTTCCGATGATCAAGTTAGAATCATCGATATTTAGCTTTTTGAGCAAGGTTTTGTTAATGCTCTGAATCACCCCGTTTTGGTCGAAATTCATAATAGCCAAGGGGCTATTGTCAAATATGGATTGAAATTGCTCCAGGTGCTTTTTATTCCTTACTTCCACTTCACGATGGTAGGTGATATCCATCAAATAGCCTACGCGCATCTTGTTCTTTTCGGAAGGGTTAAATTTACTCGATGTGGAGAATATTGATTTGATCTGTCCCTCCAAGCTTATTATCCTAAAGTACTGTGCTGAATTATCCTGGTGTGTTGAAACTTGTCTGTTCTGTTCGATAACCTTGGGAAGGTCATCTGGGTGGATAAAATCCATAAGTGCCTTTTGTCCGCTCATTAAGTAATCAGGCCTGATTCCTAGTAGTTCATTGGCCCCTTCATTGGCAAAAACTATCTTCTGATTTCCATCAGGCTTTTGTTCAAAAAGATATACCATGCAGGGAATTTGCCCAGGGATATGCTGATCATTTTCAGCTGTTATATTACTGCTTAGTTCATCTATATCACTAATGTCTTCTATGATTTTGACTGCTAATTTTTTTGAGCTGCCCTGGTCCTCGAATATTCTAGTAGTTTCCTGCACATAAACGAATCCTTTTTCGGGGTGTTTGAGTCTGTAATAGGAAAAGACCGGTGCATTAACGGCTTCAAAAGGCCCTTCTTGAAAATACAGGTTCTCCAAATCTTCAGGTAAAATATAATTTTCCCAGTCTTTTTGGCTCAAAATATGAATAGGTTCTTCTGATGGGCCCAGCAAGGCGGAGATATTCCCATATGCCCTGAAATGATTGCTTGCTTCACGCTGCTCCAAGAACAAAGCAAATGGCCTTTCTTTTATAGTAAGGTCCAGTGAAACAGCATCTTTGTCAATTGAAATAAATTCCGCGTGAGATAATTGGATCAAGCTATATTGATTGCTTACGGAACAGATCGGGGCCTTAGTAATGGTAATCTGTGTATAGTCTAGCGGCTTATTGCTCTCATCTTCCAAAAATCCGTGTAAATCTTCCTGATCTATTTCAGCACTTAGCACTTGAAGGTGTCTTAGCAGTTCTTCGGTACTATTTATTGTACCATTAAAATCAATACTGGGGATTATTGACTTTGTTTCATGATCATAAATCCAAGCATCTTCACTATTAAAGTTGCTGTCTGAAGAAATCATGATATTTAATAAGTCTGAAGCTTCCTGATTGATGACATTTCCTTCAATGCTTACTTTATCAAAGCTGCCATCACCAATTAACCAATAGGTTTTGATGCTTTTTCCCAGAATTAATTGTTGATAGATAAATTCAAGGGCATTTATAGGCAGGGCAGGAAAATGTTTCCCAATATCCTCTGCAGACACTTTGGATTCACCTTGGATAAACCCTTCACTTATAAAAGCAATTTTGAAATGGTTAGTATTAAACCTAAGAGCGGTCAGTAAGCATGGTGCCATAGGTACTCTGTTGTGTGGAATATAAATATGCACTAAAAAAGGTATTTTAAATTTAGTTTATTTCGCTTGAAATTATAGAATAATCAATAAATATCTTTTACCTCGATATCATCCTGCTGTTTAAAGTTGTTTTTTGAGTACAATTGATTTTTCAAGTTCCACTAAGCTGCCCTTAATGTTTCTGATAATGGTAAATCGGATTTCCTTACCTTCTTCAGAACGCAATAAATCGTTTATTTCTGCTAATTCCCAATATTGTACGGGCAGAAGATTGATGGCCAGTATTTCATCTCCGGCCTTTATACGGGCTTTTGAAGCGGGTGTGTTTTCCCTTACGCTGCTGACATAATACCTGCCGTTTTCTGCATTTGTCATTCGGATTTTGAGTCCACTCATATCATAATTAAAAGGAGCATGGAAATCCGATCCTTTTTTAAAGTACATCTGCTCCCTTGGATAGTCAATGATGAGCTGCATCCTGGACAATAATTCTGATCCCAAACTCCCGAGCCTTCCTGATTCGATGATGATGGATGAAAACTCTGTTTCGTCTGGGTATGAGGTGATCACCTTTTTGAAATCTAGCTTGCCAATGGAATATTTCTCGATCCGTCCAGCATGGCCATATAAGTCCCCGCCCAAGGATCTTCCGAGATCTGTTTCAATATTATTGGGAGGAAGTACAATTTGGTCGGAGGTCTCCCTGTTCAGCAAAAGACCATGGTTAGCACCAGTGTCGATCAGGAAATTCCCTTTCAGGTTACCCCCTTCTATTTGATTGACCGTTCCCTCCACATAAGGTTTATAATTGTCAAATACCAAATCAGTTTTTCTGTAACCAAATGGCTTGTTCCGCATTTTATCGGGACGGTAAAAAGTCAGGTAGTTGACATCATAGTTTATTTTGACCGGATTATATTTAAAAAATTCATAGCCTATAATACCATGGATAGGAACACCGATTACTTTTTCCAGCTCTAAAAAGTCTTCTGTAAGGACAAGTATTGCCTGAATTGTTCCTTCAACCGGGCCAAGATCTATGGTGTTATTGGGGGAGACCATAGCGGTAAGCACTGTTTTTCCGTCTGCTCCCATCAGGTTGAGCGTTCGCGTGTAATATAGACCCAGTTCATCACCTAGAGTTTTGCTGAAAAGGATGTTGGATTTTACACCAGTGTCTAGCAAGAAATTCAATTCTTTCCCTTCATTGATGGAAACAGGGAGGATAATTAAATTGTTGTAGTTTTTGAAGGGTAAAAGTGTTTTCTTTTTATCCTCTTTCATATAAAAACCCGGCACTTGAGCCCAACTTTCCAGTGAGAAAAATAATATGATGGATATGGGAATTAAAAACTTCCTTAGGGTCATACATAACCAATTTAATATTATCTACCTAAAATAAAAAAATATTTAAAAGTCTCCACTACAGGTCATGAAGTCAATATTATCAAATCCAATCAAATAGCCAATTTTCTTCTTCTTATGCTAATTTAGATTGAAAGCAAATTAGAGGAGATCGTATGGAGATATAATCCCGCGTTTGATAAAATCTAAAAAATCCTGCATCTTTATTTTTTAGTAAAATGATATTATGGCAGAGCAGTCTATTTTAGAAAAAGCAAAGAAAATATTTGAGAACTTTTTGTTGAGACAAGGAAGTAGAAAAACTCCTGAGCGTTTTTCTGTTATTGACGAATTATATGCATTACCTCAAGACGAACATATTGATGTAGAGGGACTTTTTTTGTTGATGAGAAACAAAGGCTATTCTATTAGCCGGGCTACCATCTATAACACATTGGATCTTTTAGTGGAATGTGGTTTGGCCGTAAAACATCAATTTAAGGACAAAGTGGCACTTTATGAGCAAGCCCTTACTTATAAGCATCATGATCACCATGTCTGTAACCAATGCAGAAAGATCAGGGAATTTTCTGATGAGCGAATCAACGCTATCAAGGATGCTATGGGCAAGGAATTTTCTTCAGCTATAACCAGCCATTCTTTGGTACTTTATGGAGATTGTCAAATTCCTGATTGTAAAAATCTCAAGTTGGGTTAACCCCAATTTGCTGCCTCGATTATTTATTTAGATATCCATTCCTAATATTATTGGTATTAAATACTAGCGGTTATTTCATATACAGAAAAATGCAGTGAACGATTTTGCTGATATTTTATTCTGAATTATAAATATGAGTCTAGAAAAGTCTATGGTGAAAACCATAAAAAAGGAAGCATATAAATGAGCTAAAACAGCTAAAAACAAGCCCTAATTTTTAGCCGTTTTTTTATCCACAATTATCAATACTTATCCACATCACTAGTGAGATACTGTTTATGTGTTTGTTTATCAGCGATTTATGTGTTTTTCAGAAAAGCCGATTTGTGGATAAATGGCTGTAAATGAAATTATTACATTTTTTAGGCTTGTGATAAGCCGTGGATAACCTGCTTACAGAATATTATTTTCTGAGCAATTATTCTTGTTGCTGGCGAATAAGCCTGGTGCGGTAAGCATTGAAGATTCTAGACTTACTTATAAAACCTAAGTACCTTCCATTATCCACCACTGGCAGGTTCCAAGCACCAGATTTTTCGAATTTCCCCATTACTTCCCGCATGCCTTCAGCAGGTTGGATACTGTCGGGTGGACTGTGCATGATTTGACGGACCTGAACAGTTTCCTGTTTTTCTCTATCAAACATGATGTTTCGGATATCGTCCAGTGTGATGATGCCATTCAGCTGTCCTTCTCCATCAACTACCGGAAAAATATTCCGCTTCGAAAGTTTTACCAATCCACACAAATCCTTTAGGCTGGCGTCTGGGTGAATGGGCAGTAGGTCTTTTTCCATAATCCTACGGATGTCGATCAGGTCAAGGACCTGTTCATCCTTGGTTTCAGGGAGATGCTTTCCTTGTTCAACTAATTGGCTTCTATAAAGTGAGTTTTTATTGAAATAGCTGGCTGTGGCCATGGAAATGGCAGATACCAGCATTAGGGGCACAAATAACTCATAACCACCGGTGACCTCAGCTATGAGGAATATCGCAGATAGCGGTGCATGTTGCACTCCGCTCATCACCCCGCACATGGCTACTAGCGTAAAGTGGGCCACAGGTAGTGGGATATATCCTCCAAAAAAATTGCTCGAATAGGCAAAAAGGAAACCAGTTATCCCTCCTACATATAAAGATGGGGCAAAAATCCCTCCACTACCACCACTGCCTATGGTCAGTGCAGCGGCTACTGGTTTGGAGATGATAATTAATAATAAGTAGGCAAGGATAAAATAACTATTGTCAATTTCTGAAAAGAAAGGACTTCTGTCAAGTAATGTGGAGGGGTCTCCGGAAATCAATGAATTAAGTGTGTTATAGCCTTCTCCGTATATTGGAGGGAAGAAAAATATAAGCAATCCCAAGATTCCTCCACCATAGAGGATTTTTAACCAAGGGTTTCTAAATTTTTCCAGCATACTTTCGGTTTTCAGTACAGCACGATTGAAGTAAACTGAAACTATCCCTGTAACAGCCCCTAAAGCCAGATAAAATGGTGTGTGCGCAGCGATAAATTCATCGGTAATATTGAAGGAAAAAATCACATCATTTCCGATGAGCACCATAGTGGTCAGCGAACCCATCACCGATGCAATGAGCAGCGGAATAAAGGCGCCTACATTGACCTCCATTAGGATAACCTCAATAGCAAATATCACTCCTCCAATGGGAGAGCCAAATATGGCCGATATCCCACCCGCAGCTCCACAGCCTATAAGTATATTTCTTTTTTTTGAATTGAGGTGCATCAGGTTACCCGAATTGGAACCAATAGCAGCTCCTGTCACGACAATTGGAGCCTCCAATCCGACAGAGCCTCCAAGTCCTACGGTAAGGCAGGAGGTTACTACTCGGCTGTACATCTTTACCCGGGGAATCAGGCTGTTTTTCTTGGAGATATTGTATAAAATGTCCGGAATACCATGCCCTCCATAATCTTTTACAATATACTTGCCCACAAAATACGTCAGGAAAATCCCTATCATCGGGTAAAGAATAAAAAAGAAATTGGCGTATTCTATTTGAAGGGTTTCGAATAACCAATGTTGTATAAAGTGTACAGACTCTTTTAGAATTACTGCCGCCAGGCCTGTTAAAATGCCGATCACGCCACTAAGAAGAAGGACAAAATTCTTGGTGCTGATGTGTTTGAGCCTCCAGATTAGAAACCGGGTAATTATATCTGTTTTTGCCAAAACGGAAGATGCTTGTTAATCAATGTAAAATGCAGACAATATGGTTATTTGGCTTGTTTTCCGATAATTAGATCAAAAGTAAAAATAAATAGCGTCTCAAAAATTAAATGCCCCAATAAAATTAAACTTTTTATTGATTTTTGGCTTCATTCCAGAATTTATCCATTTCAGATAGGCTCATATCTTCCAGTTTCTTCCCGGCATCCCTAGCAGATCTTTCCAGGTACTGAAAGCGATGTATGAACTTTTTATTGGTTTTCTCCAGAGCTTCTTCAGGATTGATATCGATAAACCGAGCATAATTGATCAAAGAAAACAACAGGTCACCAAATTCACCAGTAGCCTTTTCCTTATCAATGGCCTTGTTTTCCGTTGCATCAAACTCAGATTTGAACTCCTGCATTTCCTCTTCCACTTTTTCCCAAACTTGGTCTTTTTCTTCCCAGTCGAAACCTACTCCCCTGGCCTTTTCCTGAATTCTCATGGCTTTGATGAGTGCTGGGAGAGACCTAGGGACACCTCCAAGTACACTTTTATTGCCCTTCTCTTTCAGCTTGATCTTTTCCCAATTTTGCTTTACGGCTTCCTCATCTTGTGCTTCAGTATCCCCATAGATATGAGGATGCCTTCTGATCAGTTTTTCACAAAGGCCGTGGATCACCGTGCTTATATCAAAAGACTTCTTTTCCGAACCGATTTTGGCATAGAAAACAATGTGAAGTAAAATATCTCCAAGCTCTTTTTTTACTTCTTCAAGGTCATTGTCCAAAATGGCATCTGAAAGTTCAAAAGTTTCTTCAATGGTCAGGTGCCTAAGGCTTTCGATGGTCTGTTTGCGGTCCCAAGGGCACTGTTCCCTGAGTTCATCCATAATGGTCAATAGCCGGTCAAAAGCTTCCAATTGTTGTTGGCGGGAGGAGAATTCAGACATGAGAAAAAGGGGAAACTATTCTTATTATGTGGACGTTTTCAAAGTATTACGTAAATTTGAGCAAATTAATTGGATATGACAACTGTATATTTGACTTTAGGTTTTGTGGCCTTGTTCTTCGTCTTGATGTCAGTGAGGCTGATATTTTTGAAAAACGGGCAATTCAAGGGAACCTGTGCTTCTCAAAACCCCTATCTGAACAAAGAAGGTGAGACTTGCAGCTATTGTGGTAAAAAAGTGGACAGCGAATCACAATGCGGTAATCCCGACTCTGAAGTCAATAAAGTTATGGCGAAATTCAAATAATCAACTATTAGTACCCCTTCCTGTTTCTGTTAGAAATTGGGATTTTTTCTTTAACCTATCAAATAAACACGCTATCAGTGACTTTAATTAAATCTATTTCCGGTATTCGAGGAACTATCGGAGGAAAAGCTGGGGAAGCTTTGACCCCCTTGGATGTGGTAAAATTCACTTCTGCTTATGGTGCTTGGATTTTAGAAAAAACCAATAATCCCAAAGTAGTAATAGGAAGAGATGCCAGGATATCAGGAGATATGATCTCCAAATTGGTAACTGCCACACTACAGGGATTGGGTATTCATGTGATTGACCTGGGGCTAAGTACCACACCTACGGTGGAATTTGCAGTCCCATTGGAAAAAGCAGGTGGTGGAATCATCCTTACAGCCAGCCATAACCCCATTCAGTGGAATGCCTTGAAGTTGCTCAATGACAAAGGAGAGTTTATTTCCGACCAGGATGGCAAGGAAGTACTTGAAAAAGCTGAAAAGGAAGATTTCAAATTTGCAGAAGTAAAAAAACTGGGCGCGTATACCTTGGTCGATGATTATTTGGACAGGCATATTGAACATGTGCTAAGTCTTGATCTGGTGGACCAAGAAGCTATTGCGGCCAGAAAATTCAGGGTGGTCATTGACTGTGTCAACTCCACTGGAGGTTTGGCATTGCCTAAATTATTGACGGCATTGGGCGTGGAGCATGTCGAAGAAATGTATTGTGAGCCTAATGGCCATTTCCCGCACAATCCTGAGCCATTACCAGAAAACTTAAGGGATATTTCAGGAAAATTGCATAATGGCAAATTTGACCTTGGGATCGTGGTGGACCCGGATGTGGACAGGCTAGCATTTTTAACAGAGGACGGTACACCATTTGGTGAAGAATATACCTTAGTGGCCGTTTCTGATTATGTGCTGTCCCAGACTCCTGGAAACACCGTGTCCAACTTGAGTTCTACCAGGGCCTTAAGAGATGTGACCGAAAAGCACAAAGGAGTCTATAATGCTGCTGCTGTAGGAGAGGTGAATGTAGTAAACAAAATGAAGGAGACCAATGCGGTGATCGGTGGCGAAGGTAATGGCGGAGTGATTTACCCTGCTTCCCATTATGGCCGGGATGCATTGGTAGGAATTGGCTTGTTCTTAACGCACTTGGCGAAGTTCGGAAAAACGGCCAGTAGGTTAAGAGCGAGTTATCCGAATTACTATATATCAAAAAATAAAATTGAGCTTACACCGGAAATTGATGTGGATTCGATTCTGGATGAGATTACCAGAAAATATAGTAAGCAACCTATCAACAATATTGATGGGGTAAAGATAGAGTTTGATAAAGAATGGGTTCACTTGCGTAAATCCAATACAGAACCTATTATCAGAATTTATTCTGAATCAGAAAGTCAGGCAACAGCCGAACATTTGGCCAATAAATTGATCCTTGATATCAAAGAGGTGATTTCGCTGGCCAAGTAATCAACCCAAGTATAAATAGAGAATGAAAGTTTATTTTGACAATGCAGCTACTACAGCCTTGGATGAAAAGGTGCTGGAGGCCATGTTGCCCTATATGACAGGGTACTATGGCAATCCATCATCGGTTCACTCGCATGGCCGGGAGGTTCGGACGGCGATCGAAAGGTCACGGAAAAAAGTGGCTGAATTACTTAATGTCAGCCCTGGAGAAATTTTCTTTACTTCAGGAGGGACCGAAGCAGACAATACGGCATTGGTATGTGCCATTGAAAGCTTTGGCATCAAAGAAGTATTAACTTCTCCAATAGAGCATCACGCTGTATTACACACGCTACAAATGTGTGAAAAAGCAGGGAAAATCAAGCTCTGCTATGCCAAACTGAGTGACAAGGGTGAAATCGACATGAACCATTTGACAGATTGGGTGAAGTCGCATCCCCAATCCATGGTTTCCATCATGCATGCCAATAATGAAATTGGCAATATCAATGATATACAGGCTATTGGAGAAATCTGTAGGGAGCATGAGGTCTTTTTCCATTCTGACACGGTGCAGACCATGGGGCACTATGTCCATGACTTAAAAAAATTGGCCGTTGATGCTATAGTGGCCGGGGGGCATAAGTTTCATGGCCCAAAAGGCTCAGGTTTTCTTTATTTGAACAAGAAAAAGAAGATTCGTCCGTTCATATATGGAGGAGCACAAGAACGAAATATGCGTGGTGGTACAGAAAATGTCTATGGCATAGTAGGAATCGCCAAGGCTTTGGAGTTGGCCTATGCAGAGATGGCCACACATCAAGCACAGATAGAAAGGGTGAAGTCGAGGTTCATTGAGCGCCTGAAGCAGGATATTCCCGGAGTGGAATTTAATGGGCTTTCTGCTGATATGGATAAGAGCCTTTATACGGTGTTAAATGTTAGCCTTCCTCCTTCAGAACAGAACAGCGGCATGTTGCTTTTCAACTTGGACTTAAGCGGTATTTCAGCCTCAGGAGGTTCTGCTTGTAGCAGCGGTGCAACAGTTGGGTCTCATGTACTGAGAGCATTGAATGCCAGTCCAGAAAGAGATGCTGTAAGGTTTTCCTTCAGTCGTTTTAATACCATAGAAGAAGTAGATTATACAGTAGATAAATTAAAAGAACTATATGGTGTAATAGCCTAATAGATTGAAAAAGTGAAGCAGTCTAAAACCGGTCTTTTGGCCGGTTTTTTTTGATTTAGACCCGCAATGCGATTTGCAAATTATTTAGAACCAAGCCGAAAAGCTGTGTGAAAACAGTCTGTTTAAGCTTCGATATGCGCTATTTATTAATCACAGATGGATAAAGAAGAACACGGATATGCTTAATTTATAATACATCTACTTTTCTTTTTTATCTGTGGATAATCATTGTCCTTAAGCCTATAGCCCAGCTTCAATTTCCATCCACTACCGAACTTTTCCCATTAATCCACATTTTTCCTGTACTGTAGCAGTTCCTGTACAGACTAGCTGAAATTTATACTTGAAATAGCTCCCCCAGAAATATTGTTTGATTCATTATCTAAAGGGTAATTTACTGACGTCTACATTTCCACCGGAAATGATAATACCTACATTTTTATCCTTGAATATTTCTTTATTGGCCAGTACTACTGCAAGGGCCACTGCACTGCTTGGTTCGATAACCAATTTCATTCTTTCGAATACCAAACGCATGGCAGCAATAATTTCTTCATCAGTGACGGTGAAAATATCCTTAACATATTTTGAGATCAGGATAAAGTTACGTTCTCCCAATGAGGTCAAAAGACCGTCTGCTATAGTATTGGGTTTTTCCATAGGGATAATGCGCTTGGCCTTGAAGCTTCTCTGGGCATCATCGGCTCCTTTGGGTTCTGCACCATATACAGGTGTTTTGGCCGAAAGAAAATGAGTGGCCAGAGCAGTTCCGGCAAGCAATCCACCACCTCCTACTGGCGCAACGATGGCATCAAAAGGAATTCCCTCGTCCCACATTTCTAATGCACAGGTAGCTTGTCCCTCGATTACATCCATATAATCGTAAGGGGGAATAAAAGCGGCGCCCGTTTCTTCCACTACTTTTTCCAAGGTTTTTTCCCTTGCTTTCAAATTGGGTTCGCATTCAATAATTTCTCCACCATAACTCTTTACGGCGGCCTTTTTGATGGCTGGGGCATTGGATGGCATCACAATGTATGCCTTTGTTCCTGTTTCGCTAGCGGCTCTTGACAGCGCAGCGGCATGGTTTCCACTACTGTGGGTAGCTACGCCATTTTGTCGAAGTTCAGGAGGAAGCTTAAGGATGGCGTTAGTGGCTCCGCGGGCTTTGAAGGCTCCCACTTTTTGCAGATTTTCACATTTAAAATACAGTTGACAACCAGCTATTTCATCAATAGCACTGCAGGTCATGATCGGCGTGCGATGGATATAAGCCATGATCCGTTGATAAGCCTGCTTAAGGTCAATGAGTTGTGGAAATCTAAATTGTTGCATGTAGGTTAAAGTTAACACTTTGCAGGCAAAATTTGTATCTTTCTGCAAATTATCCTACATGCAGCACCTTATTAAAAGATTAAGCGAAAGCCGTTATTTTCCGATAATGGGCCAACAATTGACTTCTCAAAACTCATTGAAAATGGATTTTACTGCGGCCAATGCCGATTTAAAAAGTCTGGATCTGAAGGATACGGCTAAATTCAGTGAATATGTCTTTGGGAAGCTAAGGCAGGAAGGGAAGGATTTTGGTTACGGGGGCTATATGGAGCCAAGGGCCATTTACCAAAGGAGCGAGGTTTTTGGAAAATCTGAGGGCGAGTTTAGAAATATCCATTTGGGAATTGATATATGGGCAAAGCCGGGACAACCCGTTTATGCACCCATGGAAGGCAAGGTACACAGTTTCAATGACAACGGTGCTTTCGGGAATTATGGTCCTGCCATTATTTTGGAACATCAGCTTTTTGGAGAGTTTTTTTATACGCTCTATGGTCATCTTGAGAGGGCAGATTTGGTAGGGCTGGAGAAGGGACAGCCTATTTCAGCCGGGCAGGCTTTTTGTCATATAGGTCCTTTCCCTGAAAATGGAGATTGGCCACCTCATTTGCATTTCCAGATGATTTTGGATCTAGAAGGTAATGAGGGAGACTACCCCGGAGTGTGTACGGCCAAGGATGTGGATAAATACAACAAGAATTGCCCAGATCCGACAATATTCATCTCATTGGATAATTTTTAAATCCAATCGTGCAATTATTTCACGGCTTCAATAAAAAAGGATAGCTTTGTTTAGCGATTGAAGGAAACAGAATCATTTGATTGGCCATTTTCAAAAGCGCTGACATTAATGATAGTCAGCGTTTATAATTTTCCATAAATGAACTAAATTAAGGGAGCTTTGGATATATTCAAGCATTGCCCGTTTCATTAAATAATTTAACACTATAAAATCAACCCTTTTTACTTATGGACATTAATGCAGAAACTTTACAGACCTTATATGATCAAGGAATAGAGCTCTTAATGAACATTGTTCCAAGTATTATTTATGCTATTCTTATCTTCATTGTGGGTAAGATTATCATCAATAAAATAATAAACTCCATGAAGGCGGTAATTGCCAAAAGGGAACCAGACCCTTCGCTTACCAACTTCTTAATGAGTCTTACCAGTGCATTATTATATGTACTGTTATTTTTGACCATTGCCTTTGTCCTGGGTATTCCAGTGACTTCCTTTGTGGCCATTTTAGGTGCTG